>QHYS01000197.1 GCA_003223325.1 Acidobacteriota bacterium | reverse complement strand
CTTAGCTCTCGCCCATAGAGCTTCTTGTTTGCACTGCCATCCGACCTAAGCGTGGACCCTTCGAGAGAGATGCCGGCGAACAAACCCCGAGATCGGGAATAGCTAAGAACCTCTGCCTTCATCACAATGTCCGTGTCCGCCGCCGCGTCCCGTCCCTTTGGTCCGGCCGCAGCGGAGGCATCAGCACCGAGTTTGACTTTGCTGCTCAGAATAGAGTTTGCCCCTTTCTGGTTCATCACCAGGAGGACAAAATCCGTCGCTTGACCCCCCAACTGGAATCCAATATTCCCTCCTTCCAGTGCGAACAAGGCAGGAGCACTCCAGGTACCGGCGAAATGTTCACCGGTGCGACATGTGATGGCTCCCCTGCCGAAGCTGCCGCCAATGCCAATGGCGAATTTCAATACCGACGGAATTACAATCACGCATTCGGCCTTGTTCAGCAAACTCTTCGGGATTCCATCGGGGATGTCGAGAATCTCCTTTAAGACATGCCCACAGGCTTCCAGGCGCTTCGATTCCCGGCTTTGATCCCTGGCCTGAACAGGGAGAGCCAAAAGAAACGCCAGAATAACACCAGCCGCTCTTTTCATCTCCGAGCCTCGGGTGGGTAGAAAGTGCCGATCAAATTGGCCCGTACTGGGCACACCTACAGCTCCAAGTGGAAAATGTCGAGTACCACGTTGGTCCTGCGATTCATGAGCACGATATGCCCGCCGATAACCACGTGAGCGCAGTCGGGTGGAGGAGGAGGCAGCCGCTGTTCGAGGTCCGGCGGGCAGGGCTGAATGCGCTTCTGCAAACCCGGCGGAAGTGTTCCGCGGCGAACGAGTTGCTTTTCCAAGCCGGGCGGCAGTTGATCCCGTTTGGCCAGTCCTGGAGGCAAGCCTTCGCGATGCTCCGCATACCAGTAGCGCATTTCTTCCCGGTCGCGATCCCGATAATAGTCACCGCGATCTTCACGGCCCTTGCGGTCATCGTCTTCGTCATCGCGGTCCTTTTTGTGTCCCTTGCCCTGACCCTTTCCCTGACCTAACGCCAAGCCTGTGGCCATTGCAAACATTCCTACCGCGCACGCGCAAAACCATCTTCTCGATCGCATGATCGCCTCCACTATTCAAGGCTAACCCCAACTCGCCCGGCGTCACAATTTGCGGATCTCGCCGCCGCGCCCTGAACGACAACATTGGCTTAGGCCGAAGGCACACGCTTCTGAACAGTTACGATGGCTCTGTTGGCGCTTATCGCGAGCCTGGAAAGTCCGGAACCCCCTTTATTGAGAGTACGACCGCTCGTCGTGCCACGCCAGAACACCTTGGCGAGCAAGTTCCGGCCGGGCCGACACCGCCGCCGTAGATGTGCGAGGCAATGCTATCGCAAGGCGGGAAAGCACGAATCAAAGGCTCAGCGAATAAGAACTTAGGCCGCACAATTACCAAAAGCCAAAGAATTAAGGCCGGAATCCGTCCATCAAACCAACGACTGGATGAGGTTTCTCTCTCCGATGGCATTTGCGAAGCTTCGTCGAGACTAAGTGGCCTCCCGCGACGCAATTCTTATAATTGCATCAAGGCTACGATCCACGTCTGTTTCGGTGGTTGCCCACGAAGAAACACTGATGCGCATGGCGGTGCAACCCTTCCAGACTGTCCCGCCGCACCAACACGTTCCATCGCTTTGAATCGCCTCGATGACCCGTTTCGTCACGTCCGACTCTCCGAAAGAAACAAGCACTTGATTCAGTACGACGTCATTTAGAATTTCGAAGCCGGCTGATCGCAGTCGATCCGCAAATCGCTTTGCATGCTGACATGTTCGCTCTATTAAATCGGCGACCCCCTGGCGACCGAGATTTCTCAGTGCAGCCCAGATTTCCACCGCCCGCGCACGGCGCGAAGACTCTGGGCCATACTGCATGGGTTCGCGCCGCTCTCCAGGTTGCAGATAGCTGGAAGTAATCGCCATAGCTCCTCTTAGGTGTCTCATATCGCGTACGATTGCTATTCCACTATCCTGCGGGACATTGAGCCATTTGTGCGCATCGGTTGCCCAAGAATCTGCGGCGCCCACCCCTTCCGTTAAGTGACATCGCGTGGGAATAGTGGCCGCCCACAAACCGAATGCGCCATCCACGTGGACCCAAGCTCGCTGCTGATGCGCGGCGTCGCAAATCTCGCCGACAGGGTCACACGCACCGGTATTCACGTTTCCGACCTGAACACAAATAATAGCCGGCCCCGAAAGACGAGGAAGGGCATCCGCCCGCATCCGCCCTTGCGAGTCAGTTGGAATTGTGACGATCCTATTGCGACCGAGGCCAAGCATTGCCAAAGCCTTAAGCACTGTCACATGTACTTCCTCGCCGACAACGACCGTGATTGGGGGCGCACTAAAGAGCCCGTCCTCTTCTACGTTCCAGTTGGCATCCAGTAACGTCGCGTGACGTGCGGCAGCTAATGCTGTGAAGTTTGCCATCTGCGCTCCCGTCACGAACGCACCACCGCACCCATTTGGAAGGCGCAGTAAGTCGAGCAGCCAGGCCAGTACGATTTCTTCGCATTGCGCCGCGACAGGAGAGAGTTCATACAAACATGCGTTCTGGTCCCAAGCATCGGCGAGCCAGTGTGCGGCAACCGTGGCAGGCAATGCTCCGCCGACCACGAAGCCGAAAAATCTTCCACTTGTGGTCCCGACGGTGCCTGGTGAGCCTTGTTCGTCGAGGAGTTTGATGACCGCGCTCGCGTCGTGCCCATGTTCCGGCAATGGACCGCCCAGCTTCATCAAGGCATCAATCGCTTGTTGTGATGGTCTGACACCTCGCTCTTGTATTACTTGAAGATACTGAATGGCACGCGAAGCGGCATCACCCAAAACACTGCGGTAAGGGTTTTATCGCTTGTCGTCCCGAGTCGGTCCAGGTTTCTCTCTCTCCATCCATAATCCAATTTCGATTATCGAGCTCCTACTGCTTACGGAGTCTCCGTCGGTTTCAGGCAGCGAAGACCAGGTGACTCATGCCTGCAGCCGGCACTCCTTGACGCAAAGAGGCTCGCTGGGATAGATAGGCCGCATGCCCGGTAACGAAGGTGCTAATTCTAACCAGGGGCGCTCCGGCGTGACTTCAGGCCAATTTATACAAAGTATCTGCGTCTACTGCGGCTCAAGCGAGGGATCGGATCGCGTGTATCTCGACTCCGCGTACCGCCTCGGCGCAATTCTTGCGGCTAATTCGATTACAACAGTGTACGGCGGAGGTGCCATTGGCTCGATGGGTCGGTTAGCAGATGGCGCTCTCGACAACGGCGGCAAGGTAGTCGGTGTAATTCCAAAATTCTTGCAAGAGCTCAAATGGGGCCACAGCGGCCTTACGGAACTTCAGATCGTCGAGGACATGCGCGAGCGTAAGCACAGAATGCTGCTCGGCAGTGATGCGGTGGTCGCCCTTCCCGGTGGGTCAGGTACGCTGGAGGAGCTGTTTGAAGCTATTACGTTGAAACGTCTCGGCATCTATCTGAATCCGATTGTCCTCGTAAACGTAGAGCGATTTTTCGAACCTTTGGTACGTTCTTTCGCTTTGTGCCTTCACCGCTGCGAATTCACGCGCAGTAGCAGACCACTCTGGCGAGATGCGTATGGCTTCCAACACATCTTCCGGACTGTTCGCAATTCGCCACATGGCCGCATGGCGCTCGTCCATGAACCGATGCTCGATACAGTGCTGGAAGAGGGCGATGTTGCGGCCATGGATTTCTTCACTGCGCCAACGATTACGGCGTGCTCTACTGCTTCTTCGTCATCAGTCATGATCGTCGGCGCATCCTGCACGTTAACGTCACGAGGCATCCGACGAGCGGTTGGATCATCCAGCAGTTGCGCGAGGCGTTTCCATTTGAAGCCGCCGCACCGTTCTGCACGAATCACGCTATGCGTACGATCTGATCGAATCGGTTCACGTGTGGGCGTTGTGCCTCTTCTTCGGCTTGGCGGTGAGACTCGAATGCGAGCCGTTTGGAGCAAAGTAATGGCGGTAGTTACGGTCATTCTGTGGTCGGGTGTAGGGAAGGGATAGGGGGACGCTGGATCAGATTTTCGTAGTTTTCCAGGTCGAGTAAGTCATCCAGTAGAGGAGAGTCTCCTAATGCGAGAACTTAAGCTTTGGGCAAAGACATTCGTGTGTGTTTTCTTCTTTAGTGCGATTGCTGGAGCTCAGGTAACCACTGGCACGATTTCCGGTACAGTTATCGACTCCTCCGGGGCGGTTATACCCGGGGCGACCTTAATCCTGAAAAGCGTAGAGAAGGGCTTTAGCCGAACAGTGAGCACCGATGCGAGCGGGCGCTACCGCGCTCCGGACCTGGGACTGGGCAGCTACGAGATCACGGTAGAGGCGGCCGGTTTCCAGACAGTGATCCGGAGCGGGATCACCTTGACCGTTGGCCGGGAGGCCGTGGTGGATTTCACCCTTCAGGTCGGCGCTATCACCCAGACAGTCACCGTGACGGGCGAGGCGCCGCTGGTCCAAACGGCCAATGCTACGGTCGCTGCCCTGGTGGATGAGCGCGAGATGCGGCAATTGCCGCTGAATGGCCGTAGTTTCGCTGATTTGACGAGCATCCAGCCAGGTGTGACCTCGGATTTGGAAATAGCGGCAGGTCCCACCCAGGCGGTTTACACCGGCGGGGGAGGCGCCGCGCGGCGCTCCATCGGCGGAACGAAACCGCAGCAATCCACGTACTTATTAGACGGCATCGAGATTTCGACGCCCTCGGAAGGAATGCCGGCAACCAGTGTTTTGGGAGAGCAGTTAGGCGTGGAGGCGATCCGAGAGTTCACGCTCTTGCAGAGCAATTATGGGGCGCAATATGGCCGGGCATCGGGCGGTGTAGTCAATGCTGTAACACAGTCGGGGAACAACAGTGTTCACGGAAGTGTTTTTGAGTTTCTCAGGAACGAAAAGCTGGACGCTCGGGATTATTTCCTGGACCCACGACTCCCCAAGGCGCCGTTGAAGCGCAACCAGTTCGGGGCGGCGTTAGGGGGTCCGATTCGAAGGGACCGCACCTTTTTCTTCCTGAACTATGAAGGCGTCCGCCAGAGTGCCGGAACGAGTTTCCTCGGCACGGTACTCACCCCTGAGACCCGGCAAGGTAACATCACAGCCTGCCCGGCGGGGCAGACGACATGCTCCCCACAACAGGCCATCGTCACTAAGACCTTGCCGGTTGATCAGAACATCGTGCCGCTCATGAATCTGCTGCCCTTGCCCAATGGCTCCTATCGAAACGAGGGCGTGGCCGACTACTCCGCCGTCCCTCGCTGGCAGGCCCATGAGAACTACGGCATCGTGCGGATAGACCACCAACTCTCGGCAAAGGATAGTCTGTTTGGCCGCTTCACCAAAGATGAGAGTGCCCGGACCGATCAGTACCTTTTATTGACACCAGAGCCCTTTACGGGTTTCCAAGTGGGCGGCTACGTGCTGGCGACCCTCTCGGAAACACACGTTTTTAGTTCTTCCGTGCTGAATACCTTCCGGGTTGACTTCACCCGGCGCAACGATCTCCTGTTTTATAACTACACGCAGGGCGGAGACTAGTTCCCGAATGCCCCCGGTCTGGACCCCCGGCTTTCCCCCGTGAAAGGGGTCCCGATGGTGCTCTATTCCATTCCAGGCATTAACTTTTACGGTGGCAGTGCAGGTGGCACCAGCATCGGTCCCAATCTGAGCGGTCCGGCGGTCTTTGTGGACAACACCTTTGATTACGATGATTCAGTGATGATCAACAAAGGACGGCACGCGATCGCGCTGGGCGGCAACTTCAAGCGGTATCAAATGAATCATTTGAACGAACCTTGGGTCTATGGAGGAACCTTTACGTGGGAAACCATTGAGAGTTTTCTGACCAACAATCCTCGCAATACGACCCAGCTTTTAGGTTTCACGATCCCGGGCAGCCAGATGGCGGACGTGTACCGAGGGTGGAGACAGAGCTATGGGGCTGCCTATCTCCAAGATGACTTCAAGGCGCGATCGAATCTGACGCTCAACCTGGGTCTGCGCTGGGAGGGGATTCGTTCCCCAAGGGAAGTCAATGGAAAGCTGGCCGTGCTGAACAACATCTATTCGGATAAAGAATTCAACCTGTTGACCCGAAATGATCCCCTTTTTCATACCACCGACGCCTTCAAAGGTTTTTCTCCCCGAGTAGGGCTAGCCTGGACTCCATTTTCCGATCAAAAGACAGTCTTTCGCAGCGGGTTTGGGATGTTCAAGGAAATGCCCTTGGCCTACATCTGGCAATTGGCCCTCCAGGCCCCTCCTTATGCGGAGCGGTTTACGGTCATCCGGCCGGCGTTGAAGTTCCCGTTTCCCTTTGCGAATCCAAACTTGGTTGCGTCCGCCGGGGAACCTTTAATAATGCCATTAGAGGTTAAGATTCCTTACACCTTGCAGTGGACGTTTTCGGTGGAGAGGCAAGTGGGGCAAAGCTTAGTGTTCAAAGCAAATTACGTGGGGACACGAGGCGTGAACCTGTTTGCGATTTACAACCCCAACCAGAAGCCGACAATCATTCAAAACGGCCGGCAGTTCACGCCGCCGAATGCACAAGTGCCCAACCCGAATTTCACCTCGTATCGCTATGTGGCTCCCATTTGCGATCAGATTTACAACGCTCTCCAACTGGTTGTGGAGAAGCGTTTGCGCGCCGGTCTGGCATTCAATGCCTCCTACACCTGGTCGCGCAACATCGATGATGGAGGAGGCGCTGGAATCAAGGGGGCGGAACAGATTTCTGGAGCCGCTAGCTTCGCAGTCTACAACGGGCAGGATTTTTCTTCCGATAGGGGCCTCTCCTCGCTGCATGTTGAGCTCAACTTCATTCTTGCTTACACCTACGAGTTTCCGTACGGGTCCGGCCGTCATTGGGGGAAACAGTCGAGCGGCCCGCTCCGTTACCTGCTGGCAGACTGGTCCCTGAACGGGAGCGATACGATCCGCAGCGGCCTGCCCGTCAACATCCAAATGACTCCGCGCCAATCCGGCTGTATGGCGCAAAGCTGTAACGAGCGACCAGACCTTCGCCCGGGCGGGAACAACAATCCGGTGCTCGATCACTGGACCCCTGAACGTTATTTCGACCCTTCGAATTTTGTCGTCCAACCGATGGGTTATTTTGGAAATGTAGGGCGAAATACCTTGATCCGCCCGGGACAAGTGAACCTGAATCTTTCTTTCATCAAGGACAATCACCTGGGGGAGGGGAAGAACCTCGAGTTTCGGGCAGAGCTCTTCAACTTCCTGAACCATCCTAACTTTGGAGCACCAGGCAATAATGTCTTTAGCCATGCGGATGGGACCCTGGATCCCAATGTAGGGAGAATTACCACCACATCCACGACAATGCGCCAGATTCAGTTGGGCTTGAAATTGATTTTCTGAGATTATCGACATGGATGAGCATGACGGTTGACACGGTAGAGGTCTGCGGTTCGAGCCCGCACGGGCCTACCATATTCATCAACAACATAGGATCCCCGCAAGCGTTTCGCGTTGCTCCACATTGCTCCAATAAGAGCCTATTGTAAGTCGTTGTGCTGGTTGCCCAAACTCAACCCAGAAGAACCCAACCGCCGGGCCAACCCCTTCAGCGGATGTCGATTTGCGAACCGCACGCAAACAGAGGTTCCGGTGTGTCGGTTTCCTCCGGGAGAATCATTTGCACGACGCGCTGCTGAGCTTGGCGCTTGGCTATGATCCGTACTTGCGAATAGACTTCAAGCGTGCAGCGGCTGCTGGCGTGACGCATCAGCTCCTGAGTGACCTTCACGTTTTCTCCATTGGCGATGTGAAGCGTCGAGAATGTGTAGTGACAATTCCGCATGCGGAATAGTATCGAAAGGTATGCCAACCAATTCTTTTGTTGATCCCGGCGCGCAATGCGGCTGGGCGAATGATCTTTTGCAGTACGGCATCGGGCCAGAACGGATACTTCCCCTGAGTACGCGGGCTCGCAAATATCCAGTCGTCGGGCTGCCGATACCGGCTGGATGTGGTGACGGGGCTGCGTCGTAGCGAGCTGTTTGCTCTCAAATGGAGCGATGTTGATTTTTCCGACTTGCGCCTCGGACGTCTTGCGCTCCATTTATTTGCGACACATTGGGGATTGCAGCACCATCAAGCGAAAACAGGATTTCAGTTGCAGCAAAAGGCCCTGGATCTCAGCTGGTTCCAGCACTTCGGGAGTCCTGTTGCGCTTTGCACTTTGACGGACAAGCGTAATGGGATTTCTCCCCTGACCGAGCCATTCATAACGTATCGCATGATTGAACAACACACTGAACGTGCGATGGCGGCGCTAGCCTCCGCTGCCCCGGGCGCGCGCGTTCCGGATCCGCAGTCGCAGCCTACATTCGATCATGAGGCAAACGCTCCAGGCGCGCATGATGACGCGAGCGGCACCGCGTTGACGATGGAACTGGCACGCGTCTTCGCAAACAGCGGAATTAACTTCGACGCAACGCTCGTCTTTGCGTGTTGGGCGGGCGAAGAGCAGGGTCTGATCGGCTCGTCCGCGCACGCTCAAAAACTCGCTGCCGAAAAAGCCGTGGTCGAAGCCATGCTCAGCAACGATATAGTCGGCAACACTCGCGGGGGCAATGGCGTTGTGGATGCGGCGAGCGTCCGCGTCTACTCGATCGGGTCTGAGGACTCCATGTCGCGCTCACTGGCACGATATATTCAGTGGACCGGCGGTATATACGCGCCCTCCCATCGAGTGCGCCTCATGGCGCGCGCGGATCGTTTCCGTCGAGGCAGCTGCCTCAGCCGCGGCATCGCTTGCGCTCTCTCCACCCGCGCCCAGAGTGACGGATGACATGGGCCAGCCTCTCATTTCGCGCGATCCCTCGGGCTACGATGCAAGCCTTCGGTGGGCCGCATCACCGGGTGCCGTGTCCTATCGAGTGTATTGGCGCGCCGCTTGGTCGAGCGATTGGCAACGTGAGCAGACCGTTAGTAATGTGACGCGTTTCGTCTTGCCAAATGTTTCGATTGACGACTTTGTTTTTGGGGTAGCAGCGATCGGGCCGGATGGTCAGCAGAGCCTGATCAGCGCGTATGTTTCGCCCGACCGGCCCATTCCCCCCGCGAAACTCGCGAACTAGCTCGCGAAACGCGGGTGCCAGATTGTCCACTTATCGTGGCTGCTCGCCAGGTGTTCCGAAAACCCCTTTTCCCGGGCTACCGCAAGTCATTGAATCCACGTAACCCCAAGCTTCGGTTTGGTGTTCCGAAATCAGGTGGTTTTTGAACAACTCAGTTTCTGAACAACTCAGTTTCTTGACATCACGGAGAAGCCAGAAGTATGCTCCGCCGCAAATATGGGAGTTTCTGAAGGGAGGCATCAAATGCGTCGATCCCGCCTCGTTCTGTTGCTGGTTGCAAGCTTTGTTGTTGTCTGCTCGGTGTCCGTTTGTTTCGCTGCTTCATCTACGCTGACTGGAACGGTTACGGACACTTCGGGAAGCGTGATTGGCGCAGCGGCGGTCACAGCTAGGAACGTGGACACAAATGTTTCCACGTCCACCATGACGGACGAGTCGGGATTGTATGTGATCCCCACTCTGACGCCGGGTACGTACGAGGTGGAGGTCAAGAAGGATGGGTTCAAGAGTACTTTGAGGCCGGGCGTCGTCTTGCATACGGATAGCGCCACCCAAGTGAACTTCTCCCTGCAGGTTGGCGCGCTTTCACAGACAGTCACCGTCGAGGCCGGTGCTCCGCTTGTAGAGCTTGCATCGGCCACCATCGGTGGGACAGTCAATGAAACGTCTGTGGTCGAGTTGCCTTTAAATGGTCGGTCGTGGACTGATCTAGCAACCCTTCAGCCCGGTGTTTCGAGCATTCGTGCGTTACCCGCGACCACTAACCCCGACCGGTTAGGTCGTGGGTTGGGAAATCAGTTGACGATTACGGGGGGCCGACCTCAGCAGAATAACTACACCATAAACGGCATCAGCATGAACGATTACACGAATGGCGCTCCTGGCAGCCTGTTGGGAGGCAACATGGGGGTGGATGCTATTCAGGAGTTCTCGGTGCTGACGACGAACTATTCAGCTGAATATGGCCGGACTTCGGGTGGAGTTATCAGTGCTGTCACACGCTCTGGGACGAATGCGTTTCATGGCGATGCTTACGAGTTCTTTCGAAACAGCGCGTTGGATGCGCGAAACTTCTTCGATGGAGCGACAGTCCCGCCTTTTCGACGTAATCAGTTCGGAGCGTCCGAGGGGGGGCCTATCCAAAAGGATAAAACCTTCTTTTTTGCTGATTACGAAGGCCTGCGTCAAACCTTAGCTGTGAGTCAAGTAGATACCGTGCCCTCGCAAGCGGCACGGAACGGCGCTCTATGCGCCCCTCCGGATTGCTCAACTACGACCCAGGTTACTGTCAGTCCTCTGGTCCAACCGTATTTGGCATTCTACCCGCTGCCAAACGCAGGTCTCCTTTGCCCATTCAATTCCTGCGTTCCAGGCACGGGAGACACCGGGATCTTCAGCTTTGCCGGAGCACAAGTTTCGACCGACAACTATTTTACTGGCAGACTCGATCATAAATTTTCTTCGAAGGATAGCGTGTTTGGTACCTATTTGTTTGACAACTCGTATCTGGCACAGAACGACGAGTTCAACGAAAAAATCATCAGCTCCAGGACGCGGCGGCAGATTGTGACGGTCCAGGAAAACCACGTTTTCAGTAACAATCTCCTTAATTCCTTCAGACTGGGTTTTAACCGATCATTCGGCGCTTCTCCGCTCAGTGCCACAGCCGTCAACCCGCTCGTAGCTGACACGTCCCTGGGATTTGCGCCCGGAGAAACAGTCGGCGGCATAAACGTCTCCGGTCTCACCCCGTTTTCAGGAGGACTGAGCACAGAAACAGCGCAACAATGGACTTGGAATTCCTACCAGACATACGATGACATTTTCCTGACACGAGGTAAGCACTCCCTGAAATTCGGCGCAAACGTCGAGTGGATTCAGGACAACAGTATCGCGTCAACCGCTCCGGGTGGGACGTTCACGTTCGGCTCACTATCTGACTTTCTTACCGATCAGCCTCTCCGTCTGAGAATTGCTATCCCGGGGTTGGTTACCCCGCGGCACCTGCGTCAAACTATTGCCGGCGGGTATCTTCAGGACGACATCAGGGTCTTGTCGAACCTGACAGTCAATGTCGGGCTACGGTACGAAATGGCTACAGTGCCATCTGAAACAAGTGGCAAGCTGGCAGCCATACGTCAATTAACTGATACTCAGATTCATCTTGGAAATCCTCTGTTTTCGAATCCAACGTTTCGCAACTTCGAGCCCCGGGTCGGGCTCGCCTGGGATCCTTTTCATAACGGAAAGACGGCGGTTCGCAGTGGATTCGGCATGTTCGATGTGTTGCCTCTCCCCATCGAGCTTCGAGGCGCAGTGTTTGCCGTATGGCCATATTTTGATGCGGCCGCCGAGAACAATTTGCTTGCAGGATCTTTTCCAAGCAGTGCCTTTTCGACCCTGCCGGTCGGTGAAAGCTCGGCGCGCGTGGATTACTTCGAGCCGAAACCGCCACGCAACTACGTCATGCAATGGAACTTGAGCATTCAGCAGCAGATCGCACCAAGCACAGCACTTTTGGTTGGTTATATCGGTTCAAGAACTGTGCACAACGTTCTGCAGACCGATGATAGCGATATCGTATTGCCTACGCTGACTCCACAAGGCTACCTCTGGCCATCACCCGTAGGTAACGGTACAGTTCTCAACCCTAACGTTGGCACCATCTCTGGAACTTTTTTCAATTCGGATGCCTCTTATAATGCTCTTCAAGTGCAACTCACAAAGAGAATATCGCACGGATTCCAGGTAGGTGGTTCTTACACTTGGTCGAAGGCCCTCGATACGAGTTCAGGCTCCACCGACGGCGACCAGTTCCTGAATGGAATTTCGAGTCTGTTTTTCTTTGACCGAAGGCTGAGGCGCGCTCCTTCCGATTTCAACATCGGACAGAACTTCGTCCTGAATTACACTTGGAATCTTCCCAGTCCTCGGTCGATTTCTGGCGCTCTCGCCTGGCCCTTGAGCGGCTGGGAATGGGGCGGGATTTTGACAATTCAAAGCGGTGTTCCATTCACTCCCGTTCTCGGTGGTGATGTACTCGGGATGGGTGGTGATGCTTTCGATTTCCCCCAACGACTGAATGGAGTGGGCTGTCAATCGGGAGTGAATCCCGGCAACCCCGACAACTACATCAAACTCCAATGCTTCTCCTTCCCGACGGCTCCCAGTATGGCCTTTTGGCAGGCCAACTGCGATCATACCTCCCCTATTTACGGACCAAATTCTATAGCAACGGCACCATTCCCGATTTGTTTCAACCTGCTCACAAACGGCGGTCGGAACAGCCTGGTCGGGCCTGGTTTGGTTAGCTTCGACATGTCTTTATTCAAGAACAATCCAATCAAAAGAATTTCTGAAAGCTTCAACGTGCAGTTCCGCGCGGAAGCCTTTAACATCATCAATAGGTCTAATTTCAGCCCACCAACCGACAACAATACGTTGTTTGATGGAAGTGGGAACCCCGTTGGGGGCGCGGGCTTGATTGACGGAACGTCCACAACGTCTAGACAAATTCAGTTTGCTGTGAAGGTCATCTGGTGAGGACTTGTGCGATCTCAGTAAGAGCGACAAAGGCGAGGGGGTTTGTATGAGGAACTGGAGATGGGGCTTGGTGCTTGCCCTAACGATCCTGCCGGCGCTGCGAGCCAGACCTCCGCAGCAGGAAATAGTCGCCGTGCCGCCTCCCTGGGCGTACGGATTCGATGCACCCACAGGGGCTCCCCCACCCGATCGCCCCGATTCTGCAGCGCGTGGCGGGGAAGATATCGGCGTGCTACGGCATATCCCTGACAGTACGCTGTCATTTACGCTCACGCAGCTCCGCGATAACTATGGTCCGGCCGACTGGTTTCCTAATGACCATCCGCCCATGCCGGATATTGTCGCTCACGGGCACAAACCGGACGTGGTGGCCTGCTCGTTTTGTCACTACCCCAACGGTAAAGGCCGCCCCGTAAACACGATGCTTGCGGGTCTCCCTTACAGCTATCTCATGCAGACATTAGCCGATTTCAGGAATGGCAAACGAAGGAGCGCGGACGCCCGCAAGACCAACACGAACAATATGGTTAAGTTCGCGAAGCAAATGAGCGACGACGAGACGAAGGCTGCCGCTCTCTACTTCAGCTCGATGAGATGGTCACCCTGGATTAGGGTGGTTGAAACCAATATGGTGCCTAAGACTCGAATCGCCAACGGCATATTCCTGCGCGTGGGAGGCGACGAGAAAGAACCGATAGGGCATCGCATCATCGAAACGCCGGAGGACGTGGAACGCATGGAGGTGCTTCGTGACGACCGATCCGGTTTCATCGCTTACGCGCCGGTGGGCAGCGTCAAGAAGGGGGAGGCACTAGTGAGAACGGGCGGAGGCAAAACGACTCAGTGTGCAATCTGCCACGGCTCGGACCTCACTGGTCTCGGTCCCGTCCCGGGAATTGCCGGGCGCTCTCCCAGTTATATGGTGCGCCAGCTATATGATATGCAGCATGGCTTCCGTACCGGGGAGTGGGCGAACCTGATGAAACCAGTCGTCGCCAAGTTGAGCGCCGATGAAATGTTGACGATAGCAGCCTATCTTGCCTCGCTAAACGGCGCGCCGGCATCTGTAACCACGGCGCATAAATAGTGTGGTCTAGCCAATTCACTCGGCGGTTCCTTGTCCTCCGTAATTTCTGGTAGGGCGGCGAGTGTCCCGAGGAGGCGATTCATCTGACGGCGATGCTCGCGTGCTGGGACGGATGGACCGTTCGGCTGGCTAGTCCGCTTATGCCTGAAAACTTTGATGTGGCTCGTACAAATCGAAAGCGCGAACAGTTTTTTTTTGGTAAAGAAGGTAAGAGGTAAGGTATAGATAGGGGGCACTTCCGTGATTATCGACCGATGACAGGCGCGCGGGCGTGGTGCACGGGGCGGTCGAGCATGACCGTGATGGCGGCGCTGTCGCCCAGCAGGTTTCCCTAATCTCAACCCGAAGGCCAACCCGAGATGTGTCACCTGCTTGCAGAAATTCTGGACCAGGTTTGGCCTGCCAATCCGCCGTTTTTCCCGCGAACACTTATAAATTACGGTTCCGGTTGCCATGATTCCTCCCCGTTGCGTCCGGAGCTGCGGTCTGTTGCCCCGAGAAGCCCTCGCGACGCTCTCTGGGAAGAGTCCCGTCACAAAGAGAGTGTAGTCGCCTACATGCTTGCGCACCTCGCGTTCCCGACCGAACGAAGTTGCCTCGAGCAGTGGATTGGATTCGATGAGCATCTCGCCCACGTCCTCACTGCGTGACGTGCGGCGACTTTCACCCGTGGAGTTTCGACGGCGACTGTAGAGACGACGATAACCGCTACAGTTCACCAGAAGAATACACCGAAGAAAGCAATCTAGATCCTGACGCCATCGAGGTGCGCGCGCGATAGACGCCGAAGACGATGAAGTCGATGATGAAGAAGACGACGAAACTAATGAAGATGATGATGGTGACGATGACCAAGACGACGAGGGGGCGAAGGAGACTGAGGTGAGCCTGAAACCCCGGCCTGACGATCAGGAATTTGGGCCGGTCCGTTCGTTGAAAGCTTCGCCCGTCTATATTGCGTGGCCCACTACCCGCTCGCAGGAGTGGTGTCATTTGAAAAGGAGCATAAAATGAAGACTAATTGGGCTTACCTGCCGTCGTCGTCGTTGGCGGGATTTGTCCCTCTGCCTCTGGGTGTTCCTTCAACGCTCCAATCAGGCGGAGTAAGTCTACTGTCCTTTTCGCTGCGCCCCGCCAATGAAAACGGCAGGCGTCGAAAGAAGTACTCGCCCAGTCGAAATCGCCGCCAGAATAGTAAAGGTCGCAATCGGTCAAGCGGCAATTGATGAATACAATATCATCCACGACAAGGGTTTTGCCGGTGAATTTCTGGTCTCTAAATGTTTCCATAGATCAAATCCTCCCTGAGAATGTCGGCGCGCATGTAAAGGTGAATAAATTTAGACGGAGGCCGGTTGGTTGCGTTGCGGATTCTGTCGGCAACTCAACAGAAAGTGCCTAAATCCGAGCACTGGCCATCGGGAAGTGGCCTGAGCAGCCCACAGGAGCGTTCGTTTCTTGCCGCCTGTCCGAACGAAAAAGCCGGCAAGGGTACCACAATCGTGTTTGCGACGGAACCCTGATCCGTCACGCGCTGCGAGTAACAAAACACACGAGGGCCTCCAGCATGACGTTGAGGCCGTACGGCGATGAGGTTCAAGCTAAAAGCCGCCTGCGGCGATGATGCGGCTCACTCCCAACCGGCCAGTGTTCAACAGCCCGGCGCATCTTGGTATCTTACGCGATCCGACCGGAATGCCTCGTTCGGGATGGTGAATGTGAACTCGCGCGGCTCGCTCGAAACATCTCGTACGAGAAAGCAATACTCACGGACGATCGGCTTGGACGTAAATCCGGCATATTGGACGATAAC
>QHYS01000199.1 GCA_003223325.1 Acidobacteriota bacterium | reverse complement strand
TCGAAGGGATATAACGGCAAGCAGTTTCTCACCTGGCAAGGCTTCCCTATCAGCCAGCAGATGCACCAGACCGAGCGCTGGCAGCGCGTCGACCGCGATACGCTGAGGATTCTGTTCACCTTCAATGATCCCCCAAATTATGCCAAGCCGTGGTCGATCACCTATTTTTGGAAGCTAAAGAGTTATCCGCTTGACGCGCATCCCTGCACCATCTCCGAGCTGAAGGAATGGGATGAGCGCATGGGCCACGTCGATGGCCTTCCCGGCCTCGACTACAGCAAACCCGGCATGGACAAGTCCAATAGCAATAAGTGAGTCGCGCAATCGGAAGTTGTCATTCCGGGCAGTCTAGCTCGCGGCGGACGACGAGGAATCTGCTGTTCTCTGTCCGGTCCTCCCGAGCCCGCCCCCGTGGAATGGGGGCGGCAAGGGGTTAACCTCTCGCGGCCTCAGCCCGCCGGCGTCGGCTTCGCCTCGATCGACGCGGGCACCGGCACAGGCGCCTTCGGCATGATCACCCAGGCGACGACGTAGGCGACGATCCCGCCTACGATGCCCCCTGGAACCACCGCCAGTATCGCCCAGAATAGCCGCACAATCGTAGAATCCACTCCGAGGTACTCAGCCAGACCGCCGCAAACTCCTGCGATCTTCGAATCGGTTGCCGAGCGCATCAATCGGCGGTGCGAAAACGCCGGTCGCATCCGCGCCCCGCAGTAGGCACAAAAATTCCAGCGTTCATCTACTTCCCTGTGGCATTCCGCGCAGGTCATGGCCTCGCCTCCACAAATGATGTCCTCGCCCGCGATGATTATGCGGCAAATTTCGCTTCGCGGCGCGACTTTCTTCGCCTTGCGCTTGACGGGCGGGTGTGGATTATCCCTTATGGCGGTTGCACCACTTGGGGGGTACCGATTTAGCACACACCCGGCAATTTCTTCTGTCAGATTGGTAATTATGATCTTAGGCTTTTGGAGAACGCCGACCGTGCATTGAGCCGTGTGGTCCTTCGGGGTGAGGGTTGTGGGGGACATGTCGGCGTGGGATTCCAGGACGTTTTCGCTCCGATTTCAAAATCAATCTTTTTGGGGGTGTCCGATATGAAGCTTCCAAGTTCCGCCGCTCGCCGATTCTCCGGTTTCTTGTTGCGAAACGCGATTGGTCTGGTGTTTCTAAGCCTCGCGATGCTGGTGAGCTGTTTGCCGTTATTTTCGCAAGGCAATGCCGGCCGTATTCTAGGCGACATTACCGATCAGACGGGCGGCACCATCGCAGGCGCCACGGTCACAATTATCGACACGCAAAGAAGTGTCACGCGCACGCTAACTACGGACGGCGCAGGCGAATACAATGCTCCCAACCTTCTCCCAAGTACCTATACTGTCCGGGCGGTATTTCGGGGCTTCAAGACTGAGGAACGCTCCGGCATCATTCTCGAGGTCAATCAGGACCTGCGCGTCGATCTGACGCTGCAGCCTGGCGAGCAGACCGAGAGGATTATCGTCACCGAATCGCTGCCTATGGTGGAAACCAGCAACGCAGAGCTTGGCGGAACTCTGCAAAGCGAAATCATCGCGGACCTGCCCATGAACGGCCGCAACTTCGCCAACCTGTTACAACTGCGCCCCGGAGTCACGATCTACCCCGGCGGGTCTGGGTGGACGCAGAGCACCAATGGGCAGCGCGCGCATGACAACGTGTACCTGTTCGAAGGCGTGAACGGCAGCGATCCCTGGATGGCGCAGCCTATTATTAGCGCGGTTATGGGCGCCGGCGATGCGGGAACCCTCATTTCCATCGACGCCATCGACGAATTCAAGACCGAAGAAAATCCTCGTGCCGAATATGGCTGGAAGCCCGGCGCGATCGTCAACGTCGGAATCAAGTCCGGCGCCAACACCATGCACGGCACGGCCTTCGCCTACGGACGCGACAGCTCCTGGGATGCGCTTCCCTACTTCAACACGGCGGCACCGCCCGTGGAGTTGGAGCAGTTTGGCGCCACCCTGGGCGGCCCGATCAAGAAAGACAAACTATTCTATTTCGCGAGCTTCGAAGACCAGCGCTATAACGTGGGAAGCACGGGCCTAATTACCGACCCCATAACCGCTGGTTCGGGCATAGGGCTGGCTGCTAATAATATGATCGACTCGTGCTTGGCCGTGCCCGCTGCCGGCCGGGCGCCGCTCAGCTTGCAACTGGCCGGCTTGAACCCGGATT
>QHYS01000194.1:1913-2424 GCA_003223325.1 Acidobacteriota bacterium | reverse complement strand
TATAATTGCACGAGACTGAGTCGGCATCGGTTGGTTTCTTGCCGTCAGCCGCTTTTACGATCTTGTACTGCAAGCCGCTCGGCAACGTGACGACACCGTCTCTCTTGCCGTTATCCGCCAGGAATGCGTCGCCCGCTTTTTTGTTGTCATCTGCCAGCTTGGCCCGCTCCTGCATTTGCTTCTGGTTCACCTCCTGCTGCAAAGCGGACATAGTGCTATTGATCTCCTCGTCGGACATAGCTAGCTTCTGGCCGGAAAGCGCGTCGCGCAAGCCTTTGACCACGAGGTCAAGATTCACGTCGATGCCCTGGGCCTTCAAGGTCTTTGCCACCCCAACCCCGATGCCATAGCTCACCTTGTCTTTTTGGGTCGCAGGCGCAGTGGAGTCTTGGGCCCTGGCTGGAATGGCCAATAGCCCGAGCCCTAGAACCAGTATCCATTCAGCCTTCATATTTTTCTCCTTATTCGACGAATCCGTGAAATGCACGTTGGGACCGCCGCCGGGTCCTAT
>QHYS01000194.1:0-1897 GCA_003223325.1 Acidobacteriota bacterium | reverse complement strand
TTTGCGGCGGATATCAGGCCAAAATTCTTTCAAGACGTTTGAAACCGTATCCCAGCCCATCATCGTGGCCCACGTCTCCATGGTGTTGGGAACATTTCGGTCGCTTGCGGGATGATACGCGTTGGAAATCGCCGCCGCCACACCGGCGCCTGCAAACTCCGAAATATTGAAGCACATATGGCCGCTATCGTTTCGAGTCACCGCGGTCCGGCTCACAGCATAACCTGCGCGGCGCCAGAATGTTCCTTTGCCATCCTGATAGTAACGAGGATCCTGCCGAAATAGCGATGGGAAAAACGCTTGTGCGAAAAAATTCTCAGAGGTTCCGTCCACAAAGGTGGATCCAAATCTCTTTGCGTATCCTATGGCGCCCTGGCCATAGCCTGATTCGCTGTTGTCCGCCTGGCTGATGCCGGCGAGGAAAGCGAAAAACGGAAACTCCACCGGATCGAACGTTGTCCGAGCCACCAGCTTGATCTTCTGTCCGCTGGTGAGCGGCGGAACAGCTTGGACATTTTCGAGGGTCAGGAAGTTGGGCAGAGTCCAAATAAAGACGGTCATTGGTTCCGCCGCTCGCTGGATCGAATTTAGGAACCAAGGAATCGGGATTCTCTCCTTGCGGTTGAGCTTCGGACTGCTGTGGCTGCTGGTCCACCGGCCGTTGCTCGAGCTGTTGCGCTCGCAAGACCAAGCTGAATGACGCGGAGGCCAGCCCGGACGTGCAAAAAAAAAGAAGAGCGCTCCGAAACCTATGTCTCAGCAAAATTCACCCCATTAATGGATTGACACGATTTCTTCCCACTGTTCAGTTGGATCGTTAAGAGATTCAATCCTGGTCCGTTTAGGTTGTATCAGGCTCTGAATGCATTGTATGCGCTGTCTACCGAACTTCCACTGATTTAACGCAATCATGTGAACAAAGCGAAATCGTAAGTAATTCTCTTCGAATGAATCATTTCATCGTGTACTGCCGTCAGCCGATCGTTATACCAGGTCCCAAACTTTGCCCCAAAAGCATCAGTTTCGGGGAGTGAATATCTCGGTCAGCAACGGAAATGTCGACCGCTATTTCAACTTTGCAGATGATTCCAGCAGAGGCGTTGAGAAGATGGTCTTCCGCCCCCGGGCACCCTGAGCGGCGCCTCGCAGGTGCCGCCGAACGGCCTGGTGCAGTCCGCCGGATTTAATACCGTCGTTCAGTTGGCCTGCGGCCGCTTTGGGCCGGAGAGATCCGCATGCATCTCTTCGCCTTTTTTTGCGAGAGACTATCTTCCGCCTTCAGCGATCGCCCAGGTGAACTTTCCGGCCGCGGGACGCCTTCTGCATATAGAGTTCCTGGTCGGCAGATTCGAGCAGTTGCTGCACCGATGTGCCACTTGGCGGGTGCGTGGCGACCCCGACGCTCAGCGTCAGTCTCGGCTGTTCCGTGCTGCCCTCTAGATGACGCTTAATTCTTGAGGCCACGCGTCGCGCCGCAGCCTCGCTGGTTTCCGGCAGCAGCAAGGAAAATTCGTCGCCCCCATACCGAGCTGCGGTATCGACGGTGCGGCAGTGCTGGCGAAGAACCTCGGCCACCCGGCAAATGGCCCGCGTGCCCGCTTGGTGCCCGTAATGGTCGTTGATCTCCTTCAACTTATCGAGATCCATCAGCAAGACCGAAAACGGCCGGTTGGTCCTCCCTGACCTCTCCAGTTCGCCTTGCAGCGCTTCAATAAAGCGGCGGTAATTGGCCAGTCCCGTCAAACTGTCGCTTATAGCCCGGTGGCGGACTTGGCCGAAGAGCCGCACGTTGTCCACCAACGTCGCTCCCAACAGGATCGTGTAGCTCAACGAATTCAGTAGCTGCGCCGTGAGCGCCGGTGCATCCAGCAACTGAGCCGATTGTGCGGCTGTCAGA
>QHYS01000017.1:103900-183399 GCA_003223325.1 Acidobacteriota bacterium | reverse complement strand
CGATGCGCAAGGCGGACTCAATTGTCTCCAGATCGCGCATTTCTCCGATGAGGACTACGTCAGGATCTTCGCGCAATGCCGCGCGCAGAGAATTGGCGAAGGAATGTGTATCCGCATGCACCTCGCGCTGGTTCACCAGGCATTTCTTATGGTTGTGCAGAAATTCAATGGGATCTTCAATCGTGATCATGTGCTCTTCGCGCTCGCTGTTGATCTTGTCAAGCATGGCAGCCAAGGTGGTCGATTTACCTGACCCGGTAGGACCGGTTACCAGCACCAGGCCGCGCGGCTTGTCACACAGGCTCTTCACCACCACGGGCAGCCCGAGCGCGTCGAATCCCTTGAGCTCCCAAGGAATGGTCCGAAACACCGCGCCAACGGCACCGCGCTGATTGAAGAGATTTCCGCGAAAGCGGGCCAGATTCTTCAAGCCAAAGGAGAAATCCAGCTCCAAGTTTTCTTCAAAGCGATGCTTTTGGGCATCGGTCAGCACACTGTAAGCTAGAGCCTTGGTATCCGCGGCGGTAAAAGGCGGCATATCGAGCGGCCGCAATTTGCCGTGGACCCGGACTCGCGGTGGACTATTTGTGGATATGTGCAGATCACTGCCCCCCATTTCGATCATCTTCTTGAAGAGCTCGCTTAAGGTGATGCCTTGCATGACGCAATTCTCCTTACAGCACGGTTTCGCGCACCACTTCTTCCAGAGTGGTCAGACCCGCGCTAGCTTTAATTAGACCGCTGCGCCGCAACGTGATCATGCCGACGTCGAGAGCTTTCTTCCGCAGCTCCAAGGCGGAAGCGCCCACGAGAATCAGTTCCCGTAATTCATCGTTAACTTCCATTGCTTCGTAGAGCCCAACGCGTCCTCTATAACCATTCTTATTACAGGTGCCGCAGCCTTTCCCGTAATACACAGTGGTCTTCTTCGCCTCCTCCGGCGTGAAGCCTGCATCCAGTAGGGCCTGCTCGGGAACTTCTAAGGGCTCCTTGCAATTCGAACAGATTCGCCGGACCAACCTTTGGGCGCAGATCAAATTTACGGAGGTGGCCACCAGAAAAGGCTCTATTCCCATGTTCATTAGCCGGCTGATCGTGGAAGGAGCATCATTCGTATGGAGTGTGGACAAAACCAAATGTCCAGTGAGCGCCGCCTTGACGGCAATTTCGGCCGTTTCAAAGTCTCTAATTTCTCCGACTAGAATGATGTTGGGGTCCTGGCGCAAGAAGGCTCGAAGAGCGGAAGCAAAATTCAGCCCGATTTGATCCTTCATTTGCACCTGGTTAATGCCCGCCAACTGAAACTCGACCGGGTCTTCCGCTGTCATAATATTCGTGTCGGGCGTGTTCAGGCGAGACACCGAGGAATAGAGTGTGTTGGTCTTGCCGGATCCCGTTGGACCGGTGACGAGTACCATGCCGTAGGGCCGCAAGATTGCTTTTTCGAACTTGGCCAGCGATTCGGGCTCAAACCCTAGCTTGGTCATGTCTAGCCGGAGGTTTTCCTTGTCCAGCAGGCGCATCACGATCTTTTCACCGAAAAGCGTGGGAACGGTGGAAACGCGGAAATCGAGCTCCTTGATCCTGCCTTCCCTACGATACTTGATCATGATGCGCCCGTCCTGAGGAAGGCGCTTCTCACTGATGTCCAGCTTGGCCATGATCTTGATGCGGCTCGCGATGGCATCTTTCAATTTCATCGGCGGCGTCATCACACTCTGCAAAAGGCCGTCGACGCGGAAGCGAACGCGCAGTTCGCGCTCGTACGGTTCAATGTGAATGTCGCTGGCACCCCGTTTTACAGCGTCGGTGAGAACCAGATTCACCAGCTTGATGATGGGCGCTTCCTCGGCGGCTTTTTCCAGTGCCGCCAAGTCCATTTCCTGTTCTTCCGACGCAAGTTCCACGTCGCCGCCTTCTTCGGCGCCGAGGTCCTTCATCACTTTGGAGAGTTCTTCGCCGCTCTCCACCTCCCCATAGAACTTAGCGATTGCTTCGTTCACGGAGGTTTCCGAGGCAACCACTGGCTCGACATTGAAGCCGGTCATGAACTTGATGTCGTCCATCGCAAAGACGTTGGTGGGATCAATCATGGCGATGGTGAGTGTTGAGCCTACACGCGAGAGGGGTACAATTTGGTACCGTACCGCTGTATCTTGGGGGATGAGCTTTATGACCGCGGGATCAACTTCATAGTATTTCAAGTTGATCGAGGGAACGCCGTATTGGCGGGACAGAACCTCGGTGATTTCGTCGTCACTAACGAATCCCAATTTCATCAGAGCGGTTCCCAGCCGACCCCCATTCTGCCTCTGATGGGCGATAGCTTGCTTAAGCTGATCGGCGGTAATCAGGTTTTCTTTGACCAGGATTTCGCCAAGCCGGGAAGACATAACGAGAGCCTCGGCGGCACAACACGCCTCAAATTGGAAAAGTAACATAACGAAACCCGAGCTCGCAGGGACGATTTGCTTATCGTATTGAAAGCGCTAATACCCGAAAATCCGCTTGGGCTGAGTGTGGCAATTTGGACACAATCGTCGCTTGACTTGCATCCTGACCCGTAGATATCTTGCACAGTATGGCAGACGGCGCCTTTTCGAACCGGTCGCGCCGGAAATGCCGGCTAAAGCTCCCGCAAACCTCGCAGGAGTAGGATCTTCAGGTTGAGGGAATCCCCCCGCAATTCGCGGCTATCCTTGGCTCTTGGCGGCATACTTTTCGCCCTTCTGCTTGCCGCTGTGATCACTCTGGGTTCGCTTAGGGTTCCGTTTGAGCCGGGCACATGGGGCGAGAAAATCGTTCTTTTCGCCGTAAACACATTTGTGGTAGCGGCGCTCCTAGTTTTTGGTCTCATACTGGGCCGCGCGCTAGTACGGCTGTGGGTCGAGCGTCGAGCCGAACAACTCGGGTCGCGCATCAAGACCAAGATGGTTCTGGGCGCCATGGCCGTGTCGCTGTTTCCTCTGGTATTCCTGTTCTTCATCAGCTATGCGCTCATGAATCGCACGCTGAACCGCTGGTTCCCGCAAGAACTAGAGGATGCCAATTCGCAGGCCCTTGCCCTGCTTAGTGAGCTCAGCCGTTTGGAATACTCGCGGCTTCAAACGCTGGCCAACCGTGCAGCCGCTTCGGTTCCGGTCGCGAACTCAGACAACCTTGCGTCAGCCTTCACGCCTGCCGCACAATTCGCAGCAAATCAGGGCGCGGAAGGGATCTGGGCTATTGATCCTTCCGGGGCGCAGGTGCATGTGGCCGATCCTTTGAGTGTTCCGGTAGTACTCGACGCTACGCTTAAATTTCAAAGTGTTCTCCCCAATGGAGCGGAGCTCTGGGATTCACGTTCCGGCTCTTTTCTCGCCGCCCGCGCCCCTCTCGGCTCGGGCTTTCTGTTTGTTGCACGCCGTTTGCCTCCCGACTTTCTGGCGCACTATAACAACATCGAACTTCAAACCGCGGCCTATTCCATTGAGAATCAGCGCATACGCACGTTCAAACGGCAAATTCTCCTAACTCTGTCGCTTTTCACGGTTCTTCTGCTATTTGCCGCAACCTGGTCGGCGCTCTACTTGTCAAAGCAGGTGACCGTACCCATTCAAGCCCTGGCCAAAGCTACTGGTGAAATCGCGGCCGGGCATCTCGATACCCAAGTCAACGTCCAAGCTCAGGATGAATTGGGAATCTTGGTCCGCTCCTTCAATAAAATGACCGCGCAGCTCGCCGATAGTCACAGACGGATCGACGAGTTCACTCATCATCTGCAGCAGGCGGTTCAGGAACTGGACAGCCGCCGCACACTCATCGAAACCGTTCTCGAAAATATTCCCACAGGCGTTCTTGCTTTCGATCCCAACGCCCGCATCACACGCATGAATCGCTCCGCACGGGAGATTTTTGGAGACAGCGCTCGGGACGCTTCGGACCTGATCGCACTAGCCGGGAAGGACGCGGCGCGCGATATTCAGCAGCTAATACGCCGTTCACTGAGGATGGGCACGGCATCAAGGGAAATGGAGTTCCGGCTGAGAGGGCGGGTGGTACACGCGGCGGTCACCGTGAGCCCTCTGGGCGAGCGGCACAGCGGTGCTGGATATCTGGTCGTCGTAGATGACTTGACCGAACTGCTACAGGCGCAAAAGGCCGCGGCCTGGCAGGAGGTCGCCCAGCGCATAGCGCACGAAATTAAAAATCCGCTGACGCCTATTCAGCTTTCCGCGGAGCGCCTTTCGCGCTTCATTAGCCGTCACAATGGCGATTGCAGTGTGCCGGAGCTTGTGCGCTTGGTCAGTGAGTGCGCCGCTCTGATCGGACGGGAAGTCGGAACTTTGGAGGCCCTGGTCAACGAATTTTCAAGGTTTGCCCGATTCCCCGTCGCGCGGCTCGTACCGACCGACCCCAATGCCATTGTGCTCGGCGCGCTCGACGTGTTCAAAGGGCGGCTTGACGACGTGCAGATTCATACTAACCTCGCCGAGCGGGTTCCCCAGGTTAGGGCAGATTCAGAGATGTTGCGGCGGGTAGTCGTGAATCTTATCGATAATGCGGCCGAGGCGATGGAGGGTGCGGCTGTGCGAAATTTGGTGTTGAGCACGCGCTTCCACGTCGGACATGACTCTGTCGAGATTATCGTCGCGGACAGTGGTTACGGAATCTCTCCGGAGGATAAGGACAAGCTTTTCCTGCCGCATTTCTCGACGAAGGATCGCGGTACTGGTTTGGGATTGGCGATCGCCAGCCGGGTGATCGCGGAACATCATGGAGTAATCCGCGCCGAAGACAACGCACCCACAGGCGCACGATTTGTGATCGAGTTGCCCGCGGCTGATGCTGCGCCTATCTCTGTCGCGGCGGAAGGCTGACTTCAAACAGAAAGAGAATGTTCCCTGTATGTCTCAACACGATCGGCGCGGACGCCCGGGGTTAGGAGCATCTTGCGGTCGATCATAGCCACGTGCACATCTCGCCCTTTGAGGATGTTCGAGAAGCCTTTTCTTCAGCACGCCAGCCATTAATCTTCTATGGCACAGTCCATTCTTATCGTCGATGACGAAGCAGGAATACGCGATTCTCTGTCCTCCATCCTGACCGAAGAGGGCTATGCAGTCGAATCGGTCGGCACGGGTGAGGAGTGTCTGGCGCTCCTTGCGAAGCGGCAGATCGATTTGGTGCTGCTCGATGTTTGGTTGCCAAAAATGGACGGAATCGAAACGCTCGAGCGCATGCGACGAGATGGACATTTTCCCATGGTCGTCATGATCTCGGGACACGGCAATATCGAGACAGCGGTTCGAGCTACCAAATTAGGCGCTTTCGACTTCGTCGAAAAACCGCTCTCACTCGAAAAAACCACCCAATCCGTAAAAAGAGCTTTCGAATTTCTACGGCTGCAATTGGAAAATCGGCGCCTTCGCGAAGAACTCGGCCAGCGCTTTCAGGTCCTCGGCGATAGTGTTCCTATGAAGGCGCTGCGCCAGCAGATCGCCCTCGCCGCCCCCACGAACGGGCGTGTGCTTATCTACGGCGAGAGCGGCACCGGCAAAGAACTCGTCGCCCATGCATTGCATGCCGCAAGCCTTCGCAACCGCGAGACATTCGTAGAGGTAAATTGTGCGGCAATACCGGAAGAGTTGATTGAATCAGAGCTATTTGGTCACATGAAAGGCAGCTTCACGGGTGCTAGTGAAGACAAGGTCGGTAAGTTCCAGAAGGCCGATAACGGAACGCTGTTCCTGGATGAAGTGGGCGATATGAGCCTGCGTACGCAGGCCAAAGTGCTTCGCGTCCTTGAGGAGCAGCGGCTCGAGCGCGTCGGATCCACTCACCCCACAGCAGTCAACGTGCGCGTGATCGCCGCAACCAACAAAAAGCTGGAGGAGCAAATTGCCAGAGGCTTGTTTCGCGAAGACCTTTTTTATCGCCTGAACGTAATACCCTTCACAGTTCCGGCTTTGCGCGAAAGAGTCGAGGATATCCCCATTTTGACGCGTCATTTCCTCGCTGAATTCGCCGCCACCTATGGCCGCAAACCTAAGGAGATCAGTGACGCAGCTCTGGCCGTGCTCGCCCGACACAGTTGGCCCGGAAACGTCCGCGAGCTCCGTAACTTGATCGAGCGCCTGATGATCACTTGTCCTCATTCCCGCATCGAGCCTCTCCATCTGCCTCCGGAGCTCTTTCGCGGATTCCCGGCAATCTCCTCGCGGCCAAATGCGACTTTGCACGAGGCACGCAGCGCTTACGAGCGCGAATTCATCTTACGCAAGCTCAGCGAGAACCAATGGAACATGACACGAACCGCGGTGGCTCTGGGCTTGGAGCGCAGCCATCTCTATCGCAAGATGAAGTCACTGGGAATTTCGGCTGAAGAGTAGTTTTATTCGCCCCTTCCCAGGCGATCGAGTTGGCGCCGCCAATCCAGTTGCTGAACGATGCGCGGATTTTGGCGCCAGTCGCGTTCCACCTTAACACGAAGTTCCAAAAAAGTTTTGACGCCGAGAATCTCTTCAACTTCGTGCCGCGCCGCCGTGCCGATGACTTTCAGCCTTTCACCTCCGCGGCCGATCAGGATTCCTTTTTGCCCCTCCCGTTCGACGGAGATGCTGGCACGAATTCGGATCAATTTCTCGCCTTCTTCGAAGGCTTCGACCCGCACGGCCACTGCGTGGGGAACTTCCTGTCTGGTGTTTGTCATCACTTTCTCACGAACGATTTCAGCGACCAGAAAGCGTTCCGGCTGGTCGGTAGTCTGATCTTTCGGAAAGTAGGGCTCGCCCTCAGGCAAGTGAGCCATGAATCGTTCGAGCGCAAGCTCGACGCCGTCACCGGTGAGAGCGGACACGGGAATTATTTCGGTAAATGAAAATTCCTTCGAGCAAACCCCCGTCAGCGGCAGTAACGCTGGCTTCGCGACGCGGTCGATCTTGTTCAGCAAAAAAAACACAGGCCCGCGGAATTGCTTTGCGTGCTCGATAGTCAGGCGGTCTCCCGCTGTCAATCCACTGCTGGCGTCCATCATGACGGCAACGAGATCAATCCCTTCGAGCGCCTGTCCCACCTCCGCCATCATCTGCCGCTCGAGCACGCTGCTGGCACGATGTATGCCTGGCGTGTCAATCAGCACAACCTGCGCGTGCGGACGATTTATGATTCCGAGAATGCGATTTCGAGTAGTCTGAGGCCGCGACGTCACAATCGCCACCTTTTGACCCACTAGCCGGTTTACGAATGTGGACTTCCCCGCGTTGGGCCGTCCGACTACCGCGACAAAACCGGAACGAAATGATCCCTTCATAAGAGCAACGACCGTCCACCATATTACATCGTCACTTCATCGTCCGATCGTCCGATGACGGCCCGCGCTCCTTCACAAGCCCCGTGATAAACTCAGCGCTTTATAACTCAGGAGAATCCATGCCCACAGCGACCCACGTGGAGTCACATTTCACAGCGAGCGCCAGCGTGCGAGATGTCGTCATCGGTATGGCCGACGGCCTGACTGTTCCCTTTGCCTTGGCCGCCGGCATATCGGGCGCCGTCGCCGCCAGCGTCAACGCCACGCGCTTGGTCGTCACGGCCGGCCTTGCAGAGATTGCCGCCGGTTCGATTGCCATGGGCCTTGGCGGTTATTTGGCGGCGAAGACGGACTCCGAGCACTACGCGGCCGAACGCGAGCGCGAAGTCCGCGAGACTGTAGAACTCCCCGACGTCGAGACCGAAGAAGTGGCTAAGGTTTTTCGGGAATACGGATTGAGCGATGTGCACATGGAGCCGGTCGTCCAGGCAATTGTCGGCAACCAGAAAAATTGGGTGGACTTTATGATGCGCTTCGAACTCGGTCTGGAGCCGCCGGAACCGGGGCGTGCGAATCGCAGTGCGCTCACCATCGCCGTCTCTTATGTAGTCGGCGGCTTGATCCCGCTCGCTCCGTACATGTCTCTGGCCAACGTGATCTCCGCCCTGCGCTTCTCCGTCGCGATCACTATTCTGGCGCTGGCAGTGTTCGGCTTCGTGAAGAGCCGCTATACCGGTATCTCACCGTGGAAAGGTGCATTCCAAACCGTAGTAACAGGCGGAATCGCGGCCGCCGCAGCATTTGGCTTGGCGCGGCTGGTTAGCTGAGGGAACTTAGGAGACGGGCACCGCGACAATCCGAGGCCGGACGCGCAAGCGCAACACCTTTCGCTGGTTGGCTTCGACCACTTCGAAGTGCAGCCCCTCGTAATTGAGCTGCTCCCCGGCGCGAGGGACGTGGCCTGCAATATGATTGAGCAGGCCGGCGACCGTCGTGGCCGCCTGATCCGATTCGTCAGCAAACTCGATCCCGAACAGCTCCTGCAGCTTCGCCACGGAAACGCTTCCTCGCAGAACCACGCTTCCGTCCGTCTCCCGTACGATATCCGGCGCCATGTGATCATCTTCCTTACCCATCTCGCCGACAATCTCTTCCACCAGGTCTTCGACCGTGACAACCCCGGCCACCATTCCGTGTTCGTCAATAACGATTGCCATCTGCTGACTGCGCCGGCGCATCTCTTTGAGCAAATCCGAACCTAGCTTCGTCTCAGGGACGAATAACGCCGGCCGCGCCAATTCCCGGACGGTGCGATGCTTTGCGTCGCTTTCGGGAATCTGCAGCAAATCCTGCACGTGCGCGATGCCCACAACGTCGTCAAGCGTTTGCTGGTAAACCACCAATCGGGAAAATTTTGTCTCCACCAATAGCCTTCTCATTTGCTCGATGGTCGCATTTGCGGGGATCGCTACGATGTCGGGGCGTGGCGTCATCACTTCCAAGACCCTCTTATCGCTGAACTCGACCACCTGTTCGATCAGATGAGCCTTGTCTCCCGCCAGCATGCCGCCCTCCTGCGCCGCTTCCACTAGAGCCTCGATTCCATCTTGTTGGGCCTGCGTTCCCGGCGGCAATTCCTCTTCAGATATGCGCCCCACGGAAATGGCCAAATCCAAAGCGGCTCGCAGTGGCCAGATGACCATCAAAACTCCTCTCAATGCGGGAACCAAAGGCTTGAGCCAGCGGGTGCTCGTGCGCGCCATTAGTATCTCCGGAACAAAATGCATACAAAACATCACTTCCACGGTGACGTAGACGATCAACTGAACCGCAGCCTGCCACACGGCAGGCACAAAAAGAAGCACACCCCGTGCCGTCTCCACCGCCACCGCTACAAGCGAGAGGTTGGCCAGGATCGCGAATCCCAAGCTGGCGCGCCGCCGGCCCAGTCTGAATCGCGGCTCGATTTCGGATTCAAAAATCTCGCTGTGTTCGCGCAGAGTACGCGTACCGACCCGGCCCAATTGCCGGTACACGCGGTCCAGGAAGGAAAATATCACTAATATGACGCAAAGCCCGATCACCCCTAACGTATAACCAAAAATGGGCATAGCTAGCGTAGACCCAGCCGGCGGCGCAGGCGCCACTCTAAAAGCATCATTTCCCCGTTGTCGTGTTGATGATCGTAACCGGCCAGATGAATCATCCCGTGCAAGATCAGCACCCGGAGCTCGGAGACCAGTCCGCGAGAGTGACGCCGTGCATATCGCCGCGCGGTTTCTGGCGAAATTACCACATCCCCTATATATTGGTCGGCGCTCCTTTCCCTCGCCTTCCGAAAAGAACGTGCCCGACGAGCTTTAGTCCGCCCAGCGGGAAAGGAAAGCACGTCGGTCGGTCCTTGCTTAGCTCTAAATTTGCGATTCATCCGCGCCATGGCCAAATCGCTCACGAAACAGACGCTGACGCTTTCTTCGGGGAAGCCAAGTTCGCGCTGCACGCGTTCGGAGAACCTGGCTAAAGGTTTCATAGCCAGCGGTATGCGGCGTTGGCGATTTAAAATCATACCCGCGGAGCCGGGCTATCGTTTCGCGTCGGAATTCGCGGGATTGGGATTGTTTCCGGGTTCGTTGGCGACGGGCCCAGAACGTGCCAGTACAGCCGCAAACTCGTCGTAAGCCTTTATGATCTGTTGTACGAGGTTATGGCGCACCACATCGCGCTCGTTGAAGTAGACGAATGCGATGCCGTCGATCTTTCCCACCACGTCGATGGCCTCGATCAAACCGGAACGCCGGCCCGAAGGCAAGTCGATTTGCGTAATGTCCCCGGTGATTACAGCCTTAGAGTTAAAACCCAGACGCGTCAGGAACATCTTCATCTGTTCGCTGGTCGTGTTCTGGGCTTCATCCAAAATCACGAAGGAGTCGTTGAGCGTCCTCCCGCGCATGAAAGCAAGGGGTGCCACCTCGATAATTCCCTTATCGATATATCTTTCGAGTTTATCCGTATCTAGAAGGTCATAAAGCGCATCGTAGAGCGGCCGCATATAGGGATCGATTTTTTGCTGAAGGGTACCGGGAAGAAAACCAAGACGCTCACCGGCTTCGACTGCCGGTCGCGCGAGAATGATGCGATTCACCTGCTTCGCCAACAACGCCGATACGGCCATGGCCACGGCGAGGTACGTCTTGCCCGTGCCCCCAGGGCCGATAGCAAAGACCATGTCGTGATGCTCGATATCCTCCATGGGACGAACTGGCTGGCCTGGCTCGAGGATATGGCGAAGGCTGGTCTTCGGATCCTCCACCGCCACGCGGAGCAGGGCCTTTACGGCGCCGTTATCCATTCGCCGGCCCTCGCGCACAAGATCGTTGTACTGATCGAGGATATGAACCGCGCGATCCACGTGGGCAGGTTCACCCTCCACTGTCAACCGATCATTATGGAAGAAAGTCGTTACGTGAAGCGCGGACTCGAAGAGCTTCAGGTTCTCATCCAGAGTGCCAAAGAGGTTCTCGATTTGTCCGGCAATCTGTACCGTACGTCTCATAGACTTCGCGGCCACTACAATTCGGCAGCAGGCCGCAGCGGCAAGAATTCCTCCTCGCCTATTTGGGTCCCGATCAGATGAGCCTAACTGAATGCCTAAGTTGGGTCAAGGAGGACTCCCCTAACCCTTGTATTTGTAATACGATCGCGTTGGCCTAACTATGCAAAGCCTCATTTCGTAGCTGGCGCAGGGAATTCCACTTTTGGCACTTCCCTCCCACCCTCGTTGGCCGAAAAGTACGCGCTATTTGGCTTAAAACCAGCCCACCCGGCAAAAATATTGTTGGGGAAGAGACCAATATACGTGTTGTAGTCCTGCACGGTCTGATTGTACCGTCGGCGTTCTACCGCGATTCGGTTCTCCGTTCCCGCCAGCTCATCCTGCAAGCGCAGGAAATTCTCATTCGATTTAAGTTGTGGATAGTTCTCGACAATCGCCAGGAGCCGCCCCAGCGATCCCTCGAGCTGCGCGTTCGCCGCAATCCGCTCCGAGGGAGTCTGGGCGCTGAGCAGAGCAGAGCGCGCTTTGGCTACATCCCCGAAAACCTTCTGCTCCTGTGCCGCGTATCCCTTTACTGCCTCAACCAGATTCGGAATCAGGTCGGCGCGCCGTTGGAGATCGACATCAACTTGATGCCATTGGGCTTCGACCGCCTGGCTTTTCACCACCATTTCATTGCGCCGACCCACATACATCAATCCAATCGCCAAGGTCGCAACGCCCAACAGAACCACTGCCGTCCATATTCTTTTCATGCACTCCCCTTTTTAGTGCCGCTAGCGAGCAAGACTATCTTCAGAATATTCGACGCTGCAACACGACACGTCCGCTTGCACTCTGTCGCTCAACTGGCCAGGCGCTGATCGATCTCTTCGGCCACCCGCGTAACCAAATCCAAATATGATTCCAAGAGCGCCTCCAGGTTTAGTTCGCCCTCTGCACTCTTTCCTTCGCGTAGGTCTGATATACGCTGAAATGGTTCGGCATTCAAAGTAACTAGCCTCGCCACTCGCTCGGCTGCCTCGCGAACCGATTTCGGTGCCTCCTCACCCAGAGCAATCAGCGCATGACGAAAAAGCGTACCAAACGATGATGCGGATGCGATCAGCAACTCAGCAAGGTCGGACCGCCCGCCCCGCCAGCGTAGAAACGATTGGCGTAAGCGAATCACATTGATGCGCAACTCCCGCTCAACCTGCAATTTGTGCTGAACCATCGGCACTTCCAGCTCAGCCAAGAAATCCGCGCCCTCTAGCATCCTATGGCGCGCTTTCATGTCCAGAAGCTCGATCGAGAACATATCGGCAGAGTTCTGCAGCTCCACAAGAGTAAAAAGAAGCGGCGGCGGATGGCCCTTGCGCCACCACCACCATCCCACCGCCCGCAAGCTCTTCAAGTCTGCGCCCTCCAACCGATGGAGCAGGCACAGCACGTTGAGGTCTGAGTGTTCCCGAAAATCGTGGTCGACGGCGGAGCCGTAGAGAACCACCGCCCGCAGATTTTCACCAGCTGCTTGCTTCAAGCGCCCGACAAGATCGATCAGATCCTTCTCCGTGTCCATCCGCGCCTCGCTTCTACCAACTTCCCCCTGCGCCGCCACCACCCGACCCTCCCCCGCCAAAGCCGCCGAAACCTCCGCCTCCGCCGCTTCCGCCATAGCCGCCCCACCCTCCCGCTCCCCAACCTCCCATCCGGCCGATCCACCATCCTCCCCGGTAGCCTCTTCCACGTCGATATCGGGATAAAGCTCCCAAGGCAAAAAGAAAAGCCAAGACCCGCCAGCCTCCAAAAATGAGCAGCAGGACGAGCAGATTCAGCAATGCTGGCGGGATTCCATAAAAGGACGGCTCCGTAGGCTCTGCCGGCGGGGCGCTTGGCGCGCCTTGGTTTAAGGTAACGCCCCGGTCCTGGGCGATCGTGGCGGCGAGTTGAGAGGAGATCTGTAAGAGCGCCGCCCCGTACTGGCCTTGCCGCAAAAGGGGCAGCATCTGGCGGCCGAACCCACCTACTTTCCCATCCGGTAGAATCGGCTCCAGTCCGTATCCGACTTCTGTCCAGTATTGACGGTCATTTACGGCAAGTAGGACCAGCACCCCCCGGTCCTTGCCTTTGGGCCCGACGCCCCATTTCTGGAAAAGACGGCTGGCAAAATCCTGCACAGGATCGCCGTCGAGCGTGTGGATGGTAACGACGGCGAGCTGCGCATCCGCTCGCTGGTCTAACTCTTCACACAGAGCGCCAATCCGCTGACGCGAATCTGTATCCATCACCCCGGCAAAATCGTTGACGTAACCTTGCGGCGAGAGCTGTTCGACGTTTTCGGCTGCCGCGAGACCCCTAGCGCACGGGGCAGAAAAAAAAACCGCCAGCACAAGTGCCGCGCGCAGGGGGAAAGCGGCGACCCGCGTTTGACAAAGCTCCCCTCGTCGGCTACCGTAATCGCTTCGCGTCGAAAAAAGGAGCGATAAATGGCTCAGGGAACACCAACGAAGATAAAAAAGCGCAAGAAATCGGTGCTGAAGCGCGCCGCTCAATCGATCAAGCGGTCAGCAATTAACCGAGCGAACCGTACCCGTGTGCGCTCCATGATTAAGTCACTGCGCAGCGCCATTAATTCAGGCGATGGAGCAGGCGCGGGCAAGCTGCTGTCGACTACCGTTGCCTCCATTGACCGTGCCGTTGCCAAAGGCGTCCTCGCCAAGAATACCGCCAACCGCTACAAGTCCCGCCTAACGCTTGCCTGCAACGATCTGCAAGCGCAACCCGGCGCTTAGCCCTTTCCTGACCCACCCTCTCTAACTTGGGCGCGTTTCTCGGTTCGCACGGTGCTTTGAGTACGAGGCTGTAAGCTGTGCGACAACAAACTCCATGACCGCACGATCATGCGTTGAGCCCGCTTTGAGTGTGCTGTCTGCGTCGTATAGCGCCCGCAAACCGTCCACGAGCCGCTGCCGAGGGATTTTCCTTGCGTGCCGGATCGCCATCTCCGCTGTCGCCACGCGCATCCCCAGACGCCCTGCAGCCTGATACGAAGAGGTGTGCGGGCTCAGCTGTTGAGCCTCCATCAGCTTTCGATACATCCAGGCCATTGCGCCAATCAGCGCCGGCGCCGGTTCTCCCTGTTGCAGAACATTGGCTAAGAAAAGGAATGCACGCGCACGCTGGCCCGTGGCCAATACTTCGGCAAGCTCCCAAACCGAGTGTTTCTTCTCCGAAACGACCAGAGCCTCGACGTCTGCGCGTTGGATAGGCCGCCCAGCCCCCACGTAAGTCGCCAGCTTCTCAATCTCACTCTGCATGGCGGCAAGGTCGCAATTGCAGAGATCCGCCAGTTCATCCGCGGCATCATCCTCAATTGCAGAATCACGATGGCGTGCCATCTGTCCGGCCAGCATCCCGGCGGTGCGTGCGCGCTCTCGCGGATCTTCGGGAAGCTGTGCCACCACAACCAGCATCTGTTCCTGCAGCATTTTGGCAAACCGCGTCCGCTGATCCAGTTCTTTTGCTTCGAAAATCAGGACTGTAAAAGGGGCAGGATCCGCGAAATATTCAGCGAGGCTCCGTGTTTCAGCTTCTCGCTTTTCCTCGGACGTCCGCTCGAGTTCCTCGACTTCAGTCACGATTACAACTTGGCGGCGGGCCAGCATGGGTACCGTTCGGGCCTGCGCCAACGCGGCGGCAAATTCCCCCTGTTCTGCCGAGTAGCGTGATATCGCCCAGCTTCTTGCCGCCGGTTCGATCGACGCCTCAATCACTCGCTCACGCAAAACATCCCGCAGATACGCGTCCCTTCCGAGAAACAACAGCGAGGGCCCCGCCTTACTTTTTATTAGCTGCGTGATGAGGGATTCAGCGGAAATTTTAGGCATCAGAACTTCTCGAGTATCTCAGATACGACTTGTCCCGCGAAATCCCTCGACATCCGACCGAGGGCCGGACCTTCTTCCTGAAAAAATGAGGAGATATCCACGGAGATTTCATACGGTTCGCGGAACACAAAATTAGCATTCTGGTACAAGATCTTTCCCGCGCGATCCTGCAATGCAATTCGGAGGTTGACCGTCACCAGCACCGTAGTTGCCCGGCCCGTTGTGGGGTCGAAGAGCACCGCGCCACTCGCGATGTTGGTCACTTCTCCTTGAAGCACCAGGTCGGCGCCATCGGCTTCAGGCACAACTCGGTACTTCGTTCGGGCGATGAACTCGTGCACCACGGCTTGCGTGAGGATCTGCTCGATTCGATACTGCGTAGTTCGATTAACAAACGCTGGTATGGCGATGCTGCGAGCTCCTTCGGGAAGAGCGTTCACGCGTCCCACAACGTGATAGCCGCAGCCGCTCGCAGCTAGAACAGCCGCCAGCGTGCAGGGAATCGCTGCGAAGCGGGAACTCCGGTTACGACGCAAGGAGCCTCTCTGCAATCTGAGTCGCATTCACACTGGCCACCCGAAAATTGTCCGCCGCGCCCCAGAACCAATACCCGTGGGCAACGTTGCCGTCGCGCTCGGGTACGGTGATCATCGGCTGCGTCTCGCCGGCAGCAGTCAGATTTGACGGGCTCGCTTCCTCTGGCGGTATGACTTTAAATCCCGCGCTCTTCAGTTTGGTGGTTAGCCTTTCTTCGCTCTCGGGATTGTTGAACTCGGCCCAAGCCGCAAAGGCATGTCCATAAAACACGGGTGCCTGCACGAGCGTCACAGCAGGTAATGAGATGCGGTCTGCGAGATATCGTTGTACCTCGCGGGCAATGGCCATCCGCGCATCGGAGAGCTTTTGTGCGCTGCCCGCGCCCCACCGATCGGCTAGGTTAAAGGCTACCTGAGTATCGAAAACGAGCTGCGGAATCGGTTGAAAGGAGAGCAGCTTGATGGTTTGTCCTTCCAATTCGGTGATGCCCTCTTCCCCCCGTTCAGAGACAGGCTGAAAGAATACGATCACAAGGCGAACCGGAGAAAGCTCTGCAAAAGCCGCTGCCAACGAACAGGCTAGGATGGCTGGTGTCGAAGGGGCCACCCAGGTGTGATAATGATCGTTTGGTAGAGCGGAAGGTGCGGGAGGAGAGATCAGCGCGTCCAGCCGAGGTATCCAGGGTCGTGCGTGCGAGCCGGCCCACAAACCTCCAGTCATATCAATTACCGAAGCGCCGGCTCTGTCCGCGGCGGGGCCGTGTTGGGCTGTAAACGCGGCCGATCCGGTGAAAAAGACGAACCGCAATCCCTCGAAGCTGCTCTCGGTGACGTTCTGGACGATGGCGGGCTCGCCTGCCACCTCGGTCAGCGTCCCTGAAGCTAGCTCTTCATCTACCAGCCTGATTTCCACTGCGGGAAAGCCGCCCTCCTCAAGCCAATCTTTCAGATCTTTGCCGCGTAGCGAGGTGGCTCCGGCGATAGCCACCCGCATCGCGTGCTCAGGTAGCGGCATCGATTAGGCAGTGCGGGAGACCAAACGATGACGAACGAGGCGTACAACGTGTATCGTGAGGCCCCCTACCGTGTAACTGGCGGCGATCAGCAGCAAGACGATCTCCGAATAGACCACAACCGACCACACCAACAAGCCTACCGCAACGATGATCAGCGAATGCTGACGCCTGCCCCAGGGAATCCCTTTGAAACTGGCGTAGCGGATCGTACTCACCATGAGTGCGGCGAGCAGCAGAACCAGCATCAGCCAGACTGCGGACCAACGCCAATCCTCGATGGGTATTTTCCAGGCGTGTACCGTCGCCGCGATCATTCCCGCAGCCGCAGGGCAGGGCATGCCCACGAAGTAACGCAGCCCGCCCGCCGGTGCCATCCCGTGCACGTTGAAGCGCGCCAGTCGCCAGCCGCAACATAACACGAAGGCCAGGCTCACCACCCACGCCAGATCGTAAATGTGGCGCGCCTCGGGAATATCGCTCTGCGCAATGGTGCGCACTCCCCAGGTGTAGGCCAAAATCGCGGGCGCAATCCCAAAGCTGACCATGTCGGCCAAGGAATCAAATTGTTTGCCGAATTCCGTGTTGGTATGTGTGGCCCGCGCAACAAAGCCGTCGAAAGCATCAAAGACGATGGCGAAACCAATAGCCCGCGCCGCATAATCCAGGTCGACAATTCCGCCCTTCACAGTTGCCAGGACAGCATAAAAGCCGCACAGAAGATTGCCGATGGTAAATGCGCTGGGCAGGAGATAAACGCCACGTCTCAGCCGATGATTCCGCGGCTCGATAAATCCGAATTCTTGCTGGTCCGGCTCTCTCATCGCCATCGCGCCAGCACGCTGACCCCTCCCGAGACGTGCTGGCCAAGACGCGTAAGGATTTCGGTATCCTGCGGGACCCAAACATCCATGCGTGAACCGAACCGGATGAGCCCGATTCGTTCCCCTAATTTTACGGTGTCGCCGGGTGCTTTCCAGCAAACCACCCGCCTTGCGATGGCGCCGGCAATCTGCTTGAAAACCATCTCCCCTCGCTCGGTTTGCAAGTGAATTATGTTTTGTTCGTTCTCAACGGACGCGCGAGAGCGCATGGCGTTGTAGAAACGTCCGGGCCGATATTCCACCTCTCGAAAGCGTCCGGCCATGGGCGACCGGTTCACGTGGACATCCCAGATAGACAAAAAAATGCTGATTCGCAGACCTGGACGGCCCTCCAAAACCTCCTCCCTTATCTCCATAATCCGGCCGTCTGCCGGTGAAACGACCACTCCCGCATCGGCGGGAGGCAATCGCTCGGGGTCGCGGAAGAAGAAAACTAACCCAGCGCAAAATAATAACAGCAGTCCGGCCGTAACCTTCCAGCCGAGAGCGAGCGCGACGATCCCCGCGCAAAGGGCCGGCAGAACAAACTTGTAGCCGTCTCTGACCATTCCCTGCCATAAGCCTGTGCGCTAGGCGAGCACAATAACACTCTCTCATTCTACGATCGACTAACACCGCAGGCCGCGTACTAATGGTTGTGGACTAATCTGCTGTGCTGCGCGACCAGCCGTTCCATCTCATCTTTCACGCGCAGCTTCTTCTTTTTCAAATCGGATTCTAGAAGGATGTCTTCGGCACTCAGGTAGGGGCTTTTGGTGAGTTGCTCAAGCTGTGCTTCGTAGCGTGAATGCTCTTCAGCCAGGTGTCGGAATTCTGCGTCGCCAGCCAGCAGTTGTTCGCGAACTTCCCGGAACAAAGACATTGTGCGCCTCCTGAGCGTGAGAAGGTCTTACATAATTCGAACCTAACACACGCACGTTTACGTCACAAGACTTTTTCCATACCTATTCAACCTTACGTACCAACACCAGCGCATCCTCAACCGGCTGCCGATAATACCGCCCACGCCGCCCTGCCTCCGTAAATCCCATTCGCGAGTAGAAATTGCGCGCTCCGATATTGGACTCCCGAACTTCCAGAAAAATCTTCTTGACTCCTGCGGCTTTGCACGCCTCGATCGTTCCCTCCACCAGTCGCGAGCCAATTCCCCGGCGGCGGTGGCTGGAGTCGACGGCTAGGTTTAGAATCTCTGCCTCGTCCTTTATCATTCGAAAAGCAACGAGCCCAGAAACAGTATCCCCTTCTTCTGTCACCCGCAAACAGAAATTCCTCTGTGAGGCCAGTAGGAAATCATCGGCAGACCACTGAGCAACCTCGGGAATACTCGATATCAGCTTCTGGATGCTTTCGAGATCACGTGGGTCGAAGTCACGAATCATCGTTCGCAAGAAGCCTGCCAGAATGTTCAGACCCGGAATTCAGACACCTTTCCAGTTCATTTCAGCATCGGAACGCCGGATGTAGTTTGCGTCGAGACGCAATGCGTCCACCACGTCGCCGCGAAGCGCCTTAACGTACCCGAGCTGGCCAATGAACGGCGCGAGCACACTAGATACCACCTCAATTCGGCAACAACCAATATCCTGTCCCTCGGTCGCAGGACGGATTACCTCCGGTTGGACGCATGCTATGAGCAATCCACAGCCTCCTAACAAGCGTGGTCGCAGCGATTGCACGAACTCCTGTGCGCTGGTCACGACTTCGTCTCCAAGGCTATCCAGCCTTGCAGAAGCCTCCTTTCCCCGGTGGAACAAACCCCCGAAGATTTCGCCCCGACGCGCATCCATTACGGCAGCTACCAATGAACCTGGTTCAGCCATTCGCCCAACCTGGGTGGCAATCGCTTCTAGTCCGCTCACTGCAGCTACTGGTCGCCCCCATATCTCGGCCCAGCCCTTCACGGTTGTCAGACCTACTCGCAGTCCCGTAAAGGAACCAGGACCGGCATCGACTGCAAACAAGTCAATCTGATCGAACGAGATGCACGCTCCCTCCAGCAATTCCTTCGTTTCCCGCAAAAGGCCCTCGGAGTATGGTTCTTCCCCCGAGGTTACTCGATGCGCCAGAATTGCCGTATCGCTCAGCAGGGCGAGGCTTCCCGCGGCTGAGCTGGTGTCCACGGCCAAAATCAGCATGGTTCAGGCCCTGAAGTCAACTTGCGCTGCCTCAAACTCGCCCGAGTCGTTGCTGCGGCTCAAGCAATTTGGGTTCCATCCTGGAAGCCAATTTCTACATAACTACCTGATTCTACGAGAAATATATTGACTGTACATACAAGAATTGCCTAAAATGAGTGCATCGTGCTTTGCCTTAGGGGGAACTCCTGCCATGGAATTCAAAATCGGCGACAAGGTAGTGTATCCAAATCACGGTGTGGGCGTCATTGAACAAATTAGCTACGGGATGCTAGATGGCCGAACCGAAACCTACTACATGTTGCGAATCACTTCCAACTCTCTCAAAGTCATGGTTCCGCGCTCGAACGCAGCGGCAGTGGGCCTTCGTCCAGTCATTCGAAACGGTGACACGTCCAAGGTTCTCGGTTATCTCGAAAAGGGTAAATTCAATTCCCACCACGACTGGAAACATCGCTTCAAGGAAAATTCCGAGCGCATGCGAACCGGATCGCTTATCGAAGTGGCCGCAGTTCTGAAGAGCCTCGTGGCCTTGAGCCACAGTAAGCCGCTCTCGTTTCGGGAAAAGAAGATGCTCGAACGCGCGAAATACCTTCTCGTTACCGAGCTCGCGACTGCCCGCAACTCCACTCCTCAGACTATGGAAACAATGCTGATCAAGTCGCTAGCAAAAGCGCGCTTGCGTATGCCCCCTACAGGTGACGAAGCCAGCGCCGCAGACTGAATCCTCGGCCACACCTGTTCGTGAACGTCCACCGGTAAGCTAGTTTGCTTCCCGCTCTATTTCCCGCTTTTGAATCCGTCCAAACGTCCGGGACCGCCTTAGGTTTCTCAAGCCAGCGGTAAGACCGGTTCCGCGTTGAGATCCAAGCCGGCACGCTGGCCCGAGAGCAGTCTGGGATAAGCTGCGGCGGCAATCATTGCGGCATTATCAGTGGAAAGCTGGCGGCTGGGGAAGAACACTGGGACACCGCTCTGTTCGGCTTCACGTTCGAACGAATGCCGCAATTCATTGTTTGCGGCCACGCCTCCGGAAACCAGAATGCTTTGCGCCGCAATCTCCTCCGCCGCTTGGAGAGTGCGCCTGGCTAATTCGGCTACGACTCTTTTCTGAAAGGCAACGAGCAGTCCTAACGTTTGCGGACTACATAGCGGAACTAATTTGTCGCCCCCGCGCTCGCCGCTACCGAGGACACGCCGCCGCTCCTCGATTTCCGGCTGTAATTCCGGGTGCGCCCGAAGATAATAGAGGACAGCCGTCTTGAGGCCGCTGAAGCTGAAATCGTACGGATTTCCCCGTAGCTTCGTAGGCGAGAAATCGATGTGTTCTGCGTGCGCACGCCTGCTTTGTGCACCATGGGTCGCTAGCCGATCAATGATGGGCCCGCCGGGATATCCCAAGGCTAGGAGTTTTGCGACCTTGTCGTAGGCTTCGCCGGCGGCATCATCCCGGGTCTGTCCGATCTTCCCATATCGCAGAAGCGCCGCAGACAGCGGCTCAGGCGGTCCCGTCGCCGCGACTTCGTACAAGACAGTGTGCCCGCCCGAAACGATAAGGCAAACTGCCGGCAACGAGGGCCTCCGGTCCACACGAAAAGCCTCCAGGAATACCGCGCGAACATGACCTTCGAGATGATTGACTCCTATGAGGGGCTTGCCCAGAGCGTCTGCTACCACTTTGCCGTAGGTCAAACCGACCAGCAGAGAGCCCACCAGGCCTGGCCCACACGTGACTCCAACACCATCAATGTCGTTGAAGTTCAGCCCTGCACAATCTAGGGCTTCGCGTACAACCGGAACAATGCTCCGCAGGTGCTCGCGCGAGGCCAGCTCCGGTACCACCCCTCCGTACTTCTGGTGCACGCTGACTTGCGAGGCGACGACGTTCGACAGGATCTCCCTGCCGTCGGCAACGACCGAAGCCGCAGTCTCATCGCAGGAGGATTCAATGCCAAGAATACGCATCGCCGTAGGTTCTCGCGTGTTTCGCGCTTTCGTATGGTAGCATACGGTTTTGACTTACCCGCTGACTACGGGCTGTCCGCGAGTGCTCCTCTGTTCATCGAAGGAGCGAGGTCGTTCTGGCTGATCGAGCAAGCATCTTTTGACCTCCCATCTTCGATATAGGAATAGCTTCCGGAATCTCGTCATGACCGAGAAGAGCCGACGCGTGCGCAAGGCCGTCCTTCCAGCCGCCGGGCTGGGCACTCGATTTCTGCCGGCCACCAAAGCACAACCCAAAGAGATGCTGCCTGTTGTCGACAAGCCGCTGATTCAATATGTGGTCGAGGAGTGCCTGGCTTCAGGAATCGAGAACATCATTATTGTTACCGGACGAGGCAAGAACGCTATCGAAGATCATTTCGATAATTCGCCCGAGCTGGAAAGATTTCTGGAAAACAAAGGAAAGACCGAGCAAGTCGAAATGGTCCGCTCCATCAGTAAAATGGTTCATTTCAGTTATACGCGACAAAAAGAACCCCTTGGACTGGGCCACGCCGTGCTGATCGCAAGAGAGTTGGTCGGCGATGAGCCTTTCGCTGTCCTTCTCGGCGACGTAATTATTCCAGGCCCCTACCCCGCCACACGGCAGATCGCCGAAGTTTACGAGGAGACCGGCATCGGCACCATTGCCGTTGAACCAGTGCCGCCTGAACGCACCCACCTCTATGGCGTAATTGACCCTCAGCCAGCCGAACCATCCAAATGGGGCCAGCGATTACTTCGGATACACAATCTGGTGGAAAAGCCGCGCCCCGGAAAAGCCCCTTCAAATCTGGCGATCACGGGCCGCTACGTTCTTCCTCCGGAAGTCTTCGACTGCCTGGAGCGAACTCCTCCAGGAAGTGCAGGCGAAATTCAGCTTACCGATGGACTGCGATTGCTTGCTCAAGAGCACGGACTCTGCGCATTGGTCTATGAGGGCAAATCCTACGACGCGGGCGACAAGCTCGGTTTCTTGAAAGCCACGGTAGAGATCGCACTGGAAAACAGCGAATTGGGCGAGGACTTTCGCAGCTATCTACGCGGTCTCAGGCTCTAGGGAAGCTACTTCTCCTTGGCTTTCTTCTTTTCTTTGCCTTCAGGCGCCGTTCTTGTCTCCGCTTTGGACTCCGTCTTTGGCTCGGCTTTCGTTTCGGATTTCTCAGCCGTGCCCGTGGCGTCGGTTTTTTCCGTGCGGTTATTAGAGGAACGGGCGTAGTCGGTCACGTACCATCCGCTGCCCTTGAATTGGATGGCGGGAGGCGACATTAAACGCTCGACTCGCCCCCCACAGCTGGGGCATTTCTTCAAATGCGGCCCGTCCACTTTTTCGATTCCGTAAAATCAGTATCTTACCATGAGGTATGAGTCTGGCTTCCTTATACCCGTGGCGCACCGTGCATACCATCATCTGCGCCCTTCCGGAGATGCGCAACCCGCTCATGCTAGACTGACCGCCGCATGCAACACGTCGCACGTCGAGCACCAGAAAGGCCGTCACGCGAGACAGGGCGGCTGTATCTGGTGGCCACGCCTATCGGGAACTTGGAAGACATCACCGTACGGGCTCTGCGTCTCTTGGGCGAAGTGGACCTGATTGCGTGCGAGGATACGCGGCACACAGCAAAACTCCTTCGTCACTACGGAATTGAGAAGCCAACGCTTAGTTACCATCAGCACAACGAGGCCTCCAGGGCCGGTGAATTGGTTCAGCGCCTGGAACAAGGCGCTCAGATTATCCTGGTGACTGATGCAGGGACTCCAGTAATTTCTGATCCCGGGCACCGCCTGGTCTCGCTCTGCCTCGAAAGACAAATTCCCGTTATCCCCATCCCAGGTCCTTCGGCCGTGATCGCGGCGCTGGCAGCCTCCGGGGTCCCTGCGGGGGAGTTCCTCTTTCTAGGTTTCCTCCCCTCCCGGCCAACGGCGCGCCGCAAGGTACTCCAGAACCTCGCTAAGGAGAGCCGCACCGTAGTGCTTTACGAAGCGCCGCATCGTCTCGCGGATACCCTTTCTGACGCACTCGATTGCCTGGGCCGCCGCCAGGCGGTCCTAGCCCGCGAAATGACAAAAATCCACGAGGAATTCATGCGCGCTGATTTGGCCGAGCTGCTCGTACGCGTGCAACAGCAGCCGGTTCGGGGCGAGATCACCCTCCTCATCGGGCCGCCATTACCCGGCGACGCAAAAACTCAGGAGTCATGTACAGTCTCCCTGCCTCAGCGCGTGGAAGAGATGATGCGTGAGCAGCAGATCGATCGCAAATCGGCCCTGAAGCTTGTCGCCCGCGAGCGTGGCTTGACGAAACGCCAAGCCTACAAACAACTAATAGGCGGCGCATAATTGGATCTCTGAAAGAAGCGCCAGTGCGCTTCCGGCCGGAAGAGATCGTGCCGCTTACTTATGCCCCTCGCTCACGGCAAGTTCAGCGGCAAAGAAGGCTTCCACGCGCTCCAGAATCTCCCCCGCGGAACGCGCTGTTGTGACCTGCCGCCGCAGCTCGGCGCCCTTCCGAATGCCATGCGTAAACCAACATCCGAACTGCTTCATTTTCCCAATCGCGTCGGGCCACCCGGCATCGTGCAGATGGCGGAAATATCGCGACAACAGATCGTAACGGTCGCCATCCGAGGGCTCCCCATAGCGCCCCGTAGCAACAAACTGCTCGATCTGGCTGAAAATCCATGGATTCGTGCTGGCTCCGCGCCCGATCATTACGGCGTCACACCCTGTCTCACGCATCATACGCAAGGCATCTTCTGCCGTCCGAATATCACCATTGCCGACCACAGGTATACCCACGGCTTGCTTGACTGCGCGAATCAGGTCCCAATCCGCCGATCCGCTATAGGCTTGTGCACGCGTTCTGGGGTGCACCGCGATGGCCTCCACGCCCACCGCTTCCGCGATTCGGGCAACTTCAACGGCGACGATGCTCTTCTCGTCCCAACCCGCGCGGGTCTTGATCGTAAGCGGAATGCGCACTGCGCTGCGAACCGCGCGTAGTAGCTCCTCGAGCGCGCCGAGGTCGCGTAACAGCCCCGAGCCGCCGCACTTGACGACTTTTTTCGCCGGACATCCCAGATTGATGTCCACGATGTCGAATCCGAGGTCCTCCACCAGCTTCGCGGCGTCGGCCATCACGCGAGCGTTGGCCCCAAAGAGCTGCGCCGTGATGGGGTGTTCGTCAGGTTGGAAGGAAAGATAACCAAGCGTTCGCGGCGCCTGACGGGTCACGCCTTCGGCGCTCGTGAATTCCGTCATGATCAGCCCACAGCCGCCGAGATTTCGGATCATGCGTCGGAAGATCGTGTCCGTGACGCCGGCCATCGGGGCGAGTATCGTGGCCGGTACGATTTCGAGGTGGCGGATCCGAAAACTCCGCGGCATCGTCAAACCAAACTCCCGCGTTTTGTCGATTGCTTCCAATTCCATCGTCTGCGATTTATTCTCGATCGCGCCGGAGGTTGGCTTGCGGTGAGCTGCTCAGGCTCGAGAGATGTGAGGCCAACGCCTCGGTAGAACCCTGAAAAAACCCTTCCACGAGTCGCGCGACGGCACGGGTACGGGCCTGGTCCGCCGAGAGGTGGGCCTTATAGAGCCACGCGCGGCCGGCCTTCTGCCGTTCTACCACGCCCTTCTGAGCTAAGCGATCAAGGATGGTCATAATCGTGGTGTATGCGCGGGGCCGCGTGGTCGCCAGCGCCGCATGAACATCCCGCACCGTAGCCTCGCCCAAACGCCACAAAGCGTTCATGCAATCGAGCTCCAGCGGAGCAAGGTCCAGTATGGAGCGGCGAATCATACGAACGGGCGAATTGGACATGTAACCGTCTTTCTAGACAGTCTTCGTCTTGAGGAGTGCTTCCGTGCCAGATTTGTGGTCGTTTTCCGGCAACGCTGTAACCGCGTTTTCCGCCGGAGCCGCACGAAAACGGTCCAAGCGAAGCAATCTTCGATTCAGGGCGGAGCTAAACGCGGTCCAACCGCCTTCTCCTCCGTCGGTGCCCAGAACGGCGCGGGCTGCGCCCATTTTTGAATCCAGGTCGTCGAGGTAATGCAGCACCAGCGCCTCGCGAAACAGCGGCAGCTTAGGCGAGCCGAATTCATACTGGCCGTGATGACTGATCAAGAGGTGCTTCACCAGAGTCTTGTAGTCGCGCGGAAAACCTTCGATGCCTTTCATCCTCTCAGTCACCTGCTCGAGTCCTAGGATGATATGCCCTAGCAACTGGCCGTCGTTTGTGTAATGAATCGCGCGTTCGTAGCAAAGCTCATCCAGCTTGCCGATGTCGTGCAGAATCGCCCCCGTGAGGAGAAGATCGAGATCGAGATCGCGATAGTGCTGAGCAGCCAAACGGCACAGGTCGCACAAACTCACAATATGCTCGAGCAGGCCGCCCAGAAAAGCATGGTGCATGATTTTCGCGGCCGGGGCGCGCTTCAGGCGCGGGGATATGGCTGGATCCTCAACAACACCTGACACAAGGCGGCCTAAGTAAGGATTCTTGATGGCCGCGACATGTTCGCGCAGCCGCGCATAAAGCTGCTCGATATCCTCCGCCGTGTGAGGGAAAAAATCCGACAAATCCACTTCGCCGGCCTCCGCGCGGCGGAGTTTCTCCACAGCCAACTGCAGCCGGTTCTTGTAATTCTCAACGCGCGCCTGCACCTTGATTATGTCATCGCGATCGAAGAGAGCCGCGAAGTCCTCCACGTTATCCCAGAGACGCGCCTCAATCGTTCCGCTTCGATCGCTCAGCTCCAACCGCAAAAACGGCTTACCTTCACGGGTCGAGCGTAGCTCTTTCTCACACACGAGAAAAAAGGACGTGATGATAGTGTCCGGAGTCAAATCAGAAACGTAGGCTGCTTTCATTCACCGTTCTTACTGCCTGCGACGGGCGTCGCCGGCGTTGGCGCTGACTTCTTCTTTTTCTTATCGTCATCAGGGGTTGGAGGGACTTCCTCGATGGAGCTCGACGGCACTGCAGCTGTGTCCGTATAACCCGGCTTTACGGCGACGTAGCTATCTTCCCGCAGCATTTCCAGATACGCCCGTAGCGCCGGCCGCAATTGCTCATTGTAAAGGCGGTCCATGATTTCGTTTTCTACCTTGTCTTCCGGCTGCTGCCCGGCGGCATAGTGTTCCTGCACTTGCCAGATTAGAAAGCCGGTTTTCGTCGGTATGACGTCTGTGGTTTGGTTTCGTTGCAGGGAGAAAACTGCTTGCTCGATCTCGGGCGCCAGCTGGCCATGCTCGAATCGGCCCATCTGTCCGCCCTGTTTGGCCGTGCTGCCATCAGAAAAATGCTTGGCAAGCTCGCCGAAATCCTCGCCATTCTTCACCCTCTGCAACAGGTCATCGGCTTTCTTTCGCAGCGCCGGTATTTCCGAATCCTGTTTTCCCTCCGTACTTACAAAGATCTCCCGCACGGAGGCCTGCTCGGGGCGCACGAACTCGCTTTTATGTTCGTCGTAATACCGCTGCACCTGCGCATGATCCAGGATAATTTTCGACCCTACTTCGTGCCGAATCACCTCCTGCTGGAGAAGCTGGTTTCTGATATTGTTTTTAAAATCCTCGAAGGATATACCACTCTTATCAATCTGCGTCTCCAGATCCTCCATGGATGCGATATTGTTCTGTATCCGAATCTCGTCCAGACGCTTGACCACATCAGCGTCGACGTTACCGCCCGAATCCTTGCCGCGCTGAACGAGCAGGGAATTGTCGATGAGGTCGCGCAGCACGTTCTTATCTTCCGCCGCCACCCTTTGATTAATCTCTTCCGGCGTGCACTTGGGACAATCCTGCTGCGCTTCCTGTTGCATCTCGCTTCGCGCGCGCTCCAGGTCGCTGCGGGTAATCACTTCGTTATTTACTCGTGCTATGACCTCTTCCACCACGACGCTCTTTGTTTGTGCCAAGCACGAGAACGCCGGGGCCAGGATCAACCCCGCGCAGATACACACTCTCTTCTGCATCCTTCTCCTTTGCTCCTCCGGCATTCTAGCTCCCTGTTTCGAGTGGAAGCAATACGTTTCGGAGCGCTTCTGCGATGCTCTTGTTACCACGTTCCAGCGTGATCGTTAAGACGCCGCTCGGGTCGAGTTTCGTACCCTTTTCTTTTCGCACCAAGCGGACCAGCCTTTCGGGACTCACCGAAGTCGTTGGATGAAATTTGATGGCAGCCTCATTCCCCCGGCGGTCCACAGACGAGATCTGCAACCGCTCGCAGAGCGATTTCAAGACCGCATAGTCCAGCAGGTTGTTTATCGCGGGAGGCGGCGGGCCGAAGCGGTCTGCCATCTCCCGCCGGAGCGTCTCCCTCTGGTCCTCGTTGCGTATCTCCGCAATCCTTTTGTACGTGCGCAAGCGCAAGCTTTCGCTGGGCAGGTAGTCGGGCGGAATGCGAATATCCATGCCGAGATTCAGTGTAGCTCGAAGATCGGGTTGTTCGATTTCTCCCTTCTTGGCGGCCACCGCGCGCTCCAGCATCTGCGTGTAGAGATCGAATCCAACGGCGGCGATGTGGCCGTGTTGTTCGCGCCCCAGCAGATTGCCCGCGCCGCGCAGTTCCAGATCGAGGGCGGCGATGCGAAAGCCAGCTCCGAGTTCGCTGAATTCCCGCAGCGCTGCCAGCCTGCGCCTCGCCAGCGGAGTCAGAGAAGCTTCCGGAGGGACCAGGAGATATGCGTAGGCGCGCTGGTTTGAACGTCCTACACGCCCGCGAAGCTGGTAAAGCTCCGATAGTCCAAAGCGGTCGGCGCGATTCACGATAATCGTATTAGCTCTGGGTATATCCAGGCCGTTTTCGACGATGGTTGTCGAGACGAGCACATCCGCCTGGTGACGAACGAACTGGAGCATCACCTTCTCCAGTTCGCGTTCACCCATCTGGCCGTGACCGACCACGACCTTCGCCTTCGGAGCCAGTTTTTGAATTAATGCCGCCATCGAGTAAATCGACTCCACGCGGTTGTGGACGAAAAAAACCTGTCCGCCCCGGTCCAGTTCCTCCAGGATAGCCCGCCGGATAACCGACTCGGAGAAAGATGCGACCACCGTCTGAATCGCCAGTCGGTCCTTCGGCGGCGTTTCGATCACAGACATGTCTCGCAGCCCCACTAGCGACATATTCAATGTGCGCGGAATAGGCGTGGCCGTCATCGTGAGCACATCTACGTTCCGGCTCATTTCTTTCAGCCGCTCCTTGTGGGTCACGCCAAAACGCTGCTCCTCGTCGACGATCAACAATCCCAGGTCGTGAAAACGCACGTCGCGCGAAAGCAGCCGGTGCGTGCCGATCAGAATATCGACTTTGCCCTCCTCCACTGCGGCCAAGATATCCTTTTGCTCCCGTGCGCCGCGGAACCGGCTCAGCATCTCGATCCGAATCGGAAAGGCGGCCATGCGGCGGCGAAATGTCTCGTAGTGCTGAAAAACCAAAACCGTCGTAGGCGCCAGCACCACCACCTGTTTGGAATTGGCGACAGCTTTGAACGCCGCCCGCATGGCGACCTCGGTTTTTCCATACCCCACATCGCCGCAAAGCAGGCGATCCATCGGCGTCGGGGCTTCCATGTCCCGTTTGATATCGGCGATCGCCGTCGCTTGATCGGGCGTCTCTGAAAATTCAAAAGCATCCTCGAACTCGTGCTGCCAGGGCAGGTCGGGCGCGAATCCGAACCCCGTCGCCGTCTTTCGCTCCGCATACAATTCGAGCAATTTGTCGGCAAGATCCGTGAGCGACTTGCGCACCCGGGTTTTGCGCGCGGCCCAAGCCGTGCCACCCAGCCGATCCAGTTGCGGCTTGGGGCCTTCCAGAGAGTGATAATTCTGAACGAGGTCCATTCGTTCCAGCGGAACATAGAGCCGCGCCTCATCGGCATAGTACAAGCGCATGAACTCACCGCGGCGGCCATCGCTCTCGATCATCTGCAAGCCCTCAAATTGGCCGATTCCGTGGTCCACGTGAACGACGTAATCGCCAGCTTTGAGCTCACTGAAGTCACTGAAGAAACCGGCGGTCTTCGGACGCGCCCGTGGCCGTTCGTGCACAGGTGCGGTTACAAATCCATCCGGCAGTGGAGCGCGAAGCAAGACGGCAGCCGGAGCACTTCCCGAGGTGACTTCTTCCACCAGTCGCGCGCCTGTCGCGCTCTGTTCGAGCTCTCCCAGGCGATAAGGAACATCATATTCACGGCAAAGGTCAGCCAGCCGCTCGAGTTCACCGGAACTCGCCCCGGCGATCAGGACTTCGTCGCCCGCGCCCAGCCGTCCTCGAACCTCACCCAAGAACGCTTGAATTTGTCCGTGATAGTGCGCGGTCGGCTGAACCTTGAGCGTGCGGGGCTCCCTACCGTTCCGGTACAACGCCAATTCCTCCAGGCTAAACCGCTGCCGTCGCTCGAGGGCCTCTTTCCACAGGGGTTCCGGCAAAATGACGGGAACTGCCGCGTCGCAGGCGAGTGAAGCGGAATCGGCCAGCAGCCGATCTCGCGACTTTGTTGCTTTTTGGAGGATTTGCTCAGGTTCATCCAGCACGACCAAGGTGCCTTCGCGAAGGTCGAATAGGGTCCCCGCTCTCTCCGCCACCACTTCCGATCCCGTGGCGTACAATCTCGGAAAATCGGGATCCGTATCGTTAGGCTGGTTTGTAGCCAACGGAAACTCGGTCAACGGCGGCAAGATCACGCGGCTGACAGGCCCGGTGGAACGCTGCGTCTCCGGATCAAACTCGCGCAGCGATTCCACCGTGTCTCCTAACAACTCGATACGCACGGGCTTAGCCGCTTCGGCCGGAAAAACGTCGAGTATTCCGCCGCGGACGCTAAACTGCCCCTCCATTTCCACCAGGTCTGTGCGAATGTATCCGGTCTCTGAAAGATGAGCGATTACATCCTTCAGAGAAATCTCTGCATCGCGGGCGAGCGAGAGCGAGAGCGTTTCATAGAACCGCGGAGCGGCGAAACCGAGCAAGGTGGCCTCGATCGGCGCCACAACGATCGAGGTTTGGCCGCTGACGAAACGTGAAAGCGTGGAGGCGCGCGCCTCCAGGATTTCGGGGTGCGGTCCCGCGCCCATTCCAGGCAGCGTATCAAACGCGGGGAGCAGTAAAACAGGCGCGGCGGAATTGCCATTGAGCGTGCGATGGAAGAATTGCAGTGGCTCCAGCAGGGTTGCGGCGCGGCGCTCGTCTTCCACCAGCACAAGAGACGGCCTGCGCAGTTCCGTTGCCGTGAGCGCGGTGACGAGCGCTTTGGCAGGACTCGTCAACCCCGCCAACTCTTCCGTGCGTGAACCTTGCCGAAGTGCTTCAATGGCATCGTCCAAGGCAGGAAGACGCGTTAAATGGCCGAAGAGCTCGGTGACTGCCGGAAAAAGCATTAGTGGATCGCCGGGTGTGAAAGGTTCTGCGGGAGCTTACGTATCTTCTTTACGATGTTGGTTGTGGAGTAGCCCGGTTCCAAGGGTATGGAAACGACGCGCCCACCAGCCCCTTCCACCTCGTCGCGCCCGACAATCTCGGTCGAGCCCCAATCGGAGCCCTTGACCAGCACGTCTGGAAGCAACCGGGCGATGAGCTCGCGTGGGGTGGGTTCGCCAAACAAAACCACGAAATCAACCGCCTCGAACGCCGCCAGTAATTCTGCCCGCTCGTCCTGGCTGCGGGCAGGCCGCGAGTCGCCCTTCGCGTTCCGCACGCCGGCATCGTCATTCAATCCCACGACCAGGACATCGCCCAGCGTGCGAGCTTCCTCTAAGGTGCGAATATGTCCGGGATGCAGCAGGTCGAAGCAGCCGTTTGTAAACACAACTCGACGCGAACCGCGGTTCCCGCGGCTGAGTAGCGCGATCAATTCCTCTTGCGAAATAATCCGCCCCATCTGTTAATACACGGGCGACGTCACAGTCGATGCCAAATATTAACATGCGCGCCTCTTCCGTGCTGGACGCCTACGTCGCCGGTGGTATACTCGCCTTGATTACAAAGAAAATTGATCCCTTATCAGACGAGTCGCTCCGGGCTGATCGCGGCGGGCTGATGCCAACTGGCCTCGCTAGCCGTTCATCTCGAATTCAACCCAACGGTTGGGCGAGCTGAAGCTATGGCCTCGCGGCATATTGCCATTGTGGGCGGAGGACCGGCCGGGGCCCTGTGCGCCGAACGGCTCGCGTCCGCCGGCTTTCGAGTTAGCCTTTTCGATGAGCATCTCGCCTGGGAAAAGCCCTGTGGCGGAGGCCTGACACATAAAGCTCTTCGCAGCTATCCGTTTTTGCTCGATGGCCCGCACCCCAAGAAATTGATTCAACGTGTTGAACTGATCTCCGGCAAGGGAGATCGTGCACAGCTCTGCCTCGACCATCCGATCGTTATTTATTCTCGCGCCGTCCTGAATGGGTTATTGCTCGAACGAGCAGCCAGAGCTGGATGCCGTATCGTCCGTTCTCGTGTCAGCTCGGTAGACATCACGGGGAATCCACCGTCGTTCACCGCCGAAAATTCTATTCAACACGCGGATTTCCTGATCCTGGCCTCGGGAGCGCGAAACTCACTTCTTCCGGCTACTCGCCTCTTGGCGCCTGCGGATCTGGAGACTACCCTCGGTTACTTCGTTCCCTCATGCGCGGACGCCATCCAGGTGAAATTCGTGGGCGGGTTACAGGGTTACATCTGGTCTTTCCCGCGTTCGGACCATCTCTCGGTCGGGATTTGCGGCAGCCTCGCCCGCCATACGAGCCGCGAGTTGCATCAGCATCTAGCGCAATTCATGCGCGAGGAACATATTTCCATTGACGCGGCGCGGTTCTACAGCCACGTTCTGCCTTCCCCTCGCGCTCACACCCTGGCCTCACGCTGCGTCGCCGGGCGCAATTGGGCTCTCATCGGCGACGCCGCAGGCTGGGTGGATCCGATTACGGGAGAAGGCCTGTATTATGCCTTGCGTTCGGGTGAGCTATTGGCCGACTCGCTGATCTCCGGGCGGCCCGAAATTTATCCCCGGCGTGTGCGCGAAGATTTTTCAGCCGATCTGGAAATTGCCGCCCGGATCGCTCTCAACTTCTATCACGGACGCTTCCTGGGAGGCGCGGTCACCACGCGCATGATTCAGTTCATCCACCGCAGCGTGACTTTCCGCACCATGATTGTCGATCTCTTCAGCGGCGCGCAAAACTACGCTTCCCTTAAGAGGCGTCTCTGGTCGCAACTGGCCACCACACTGAGAGAAGTGCTCGACAGCGTCTTTCGCTCCGCCAAATCGGCGACTCCCCGTCCCAACCCAGGAGACGCCTGATCTTGGCCGGCGGCGCCAGAACATCGGCGTCTGGTACAACCGGAGCTGCGAATTCTGAGTTTCAATCGAAAACGGCTCTTTGTGATTAAAACGCGGTACGGCGCACGGCGGGCTTGCGCGTTGGGGGAGGAATCAGACTCGCCATTTTCCGGATCATAGCCAGGACGAGGCGCTTGTCACCATCCGATAAGCTCGTGCTGTATCGCTTGATCTCTGAAAGGAATCGAATCTCGTCCTCGGAGAGCTCGCCCAGCATTTTCTGCGTATCACGATCGTGGGCCGTCTCTGTCCCCGGAAAAAAATCGGCCAAACTGATGTCCATCGCTTCCGCAATTTTGGCGAGCGTCTCGAGGGAAGGCACGGTATGACCGTTTTCAACCCGGGAGAGGTAACAACGCAGCAGCCCCGTGCGGCGCTCAATATCACCCTGCGATAATCCACGCTGGCCGCGATAGGATCGGATAACTTCGCCGATATTGACTTTGGGCTTCTCCTTCGGCATCCACTCGTTTCCTTAAACGTGCGGTATCTTACGCACGCCACCATGGGCGCGCAAGAGGATTTTGGATACCAGTGCGCATGAGTACACGGGAATCAAGAGCCGGGCTTTTGATTGGAATCCGAATTGAGGACAGCCCCGCCCCAAAACGGCCCTTAGGGACCCTGGAGAGCAAAGGATCGTTTCCCAGTCAGAGAGAACCGGGAAACGATGGCGCAGAAATGCGCACAGATCGCGCCGAGATTGCCGGGGCTCGCATTTTTTCCCTGAAATAGGCTGTCTCTGCAGCACAACCTGATCGGGAAGCTCCGACCGGCAGCTTGACCCTGTTGCTGTACTGTTTGTCCTCGCGCCTGATCCGCGGAGCGGCAAGGTTGGGTGCTTGTGTTGAGTTCCAATGTGCAGCGCCCAATCCACCCTCCGCTTTGGCCGCGGAACCTAACTCTGCGTCAACGCTCGGCTTCGTATCGACGCTGTCCGAGGGAATGCCTCCGTCGGCAGATGCGGCGGCGAAGTTAATGGAGAGAATCTCGTCAATATCATATAGTCGGATCCTCCCGTTCACTTCAAACTGAACCGCACGCTCTGTGCCGCCCAGATATTTGCCTTGCACGAAATTGCCATTTTTCAATTGCAAACTGTCAGCCCGAACCCCCGGGACGAGAACTAACAAAGCTCCCACGCCGATCAACGCTGCGCGCATATGCCACATGGCGTCCTCCTGGTCTCTCTGAGGTGAGCCCTTCGTGGCCGCGACGGCACTTCACGAAGTCGTTGGACTGGAGTTTTCAGAATACACCCGTGGTTGCCCGGAAGCGATTGTTTATTGAGGGATACAGCAAACCCGGTACGCGCTCAAATTTCGGGTGGATTTCCGAGGTTTGGCTCCCGCCGCGTTCGATTTCTGCGGTGGGAGCCACGCGCGAATCCCGGGTTGGAACTGAACTACTGTGGCCCCAATTCCAAAAGCACGAACGTGTTCGCAATAGGCTGCGGCCGCGGACGGGGATTATCCGGAGTCGGCTGCCCTGCCGCCTTGAAGTCCGCCGTCTCGGTGAAGACGTGATGCGTCTTCGGATCCAGGGTCATCGTGCGTGCGCCAAATTGCGTCGGGACGTTGCCCACGACCGTATATTTGTCCGGCGAGTCTTCGTGTATCACGCTCACGAAACCCTCGCGGACGGTGGCAAAAATCAGACCCGTAGCCGGATCGAAGCCATTGCCGTCCGGATCGCCGCCGATCGCCGGTGTGGCGACCACCTTGTTCGTGTCCGCGTTGAACACTGCGATCATTTTGTCACATGCAGCAAAGAAGCGATGGTTCTTGGTGTCTGGCGCAAGAGCGGACGGCCCGTCGCAAGGCGCGAGAGACCAGGTGCCCTTCACCGTCAGCGTTTTCGTATCGAACGCCATAATGGAGTTCTTATCTTCTAGGTTGACGTACATATTGCCCCGCCCATCCAGCGCCGGCTCCTCTGGCCGCCCGCCCAGATTCACGGTGCCCACCACTTTGTCGGTCGTGGCATCGATCACGGTGGAGTTATTGCTCCTGCCGTTCATCGTGAACACGCGCTTGGTGGCCGGATCATAAATAATCGAGTCCGGGTTGTCGCCCGTGGTCTTGATCTCGGAAACAGGCTTCATCGTCTTCAGGTCAAACACGGTCACCGTGCCCGTGCCGCCGTTGCTGGTGTAGCCCTTGCCCAGGTCCGTCGCCAGCGCCGCGCCATGAATGCCTTTTGTATTCGGTAGATCGCCGATCACTTTGCCGTCGGTCTCGTCGACGATCATCATGTGATCGCCCCGCGCAACGTAGATGCGCTTTGCATCCGGATCCACTCGAAGATAGTCCCAGCCGCCCTCGCCTCCCACCGGGATTCTCCGCAGCACCTTGTAATTCTGAGCAGAAGCTGCACCCACGGAGATAAGGACCAGCGAAGAAGCCAGAACGCAGGCCCAACACAACGATCCTACGAAACATCGCCGAAACATATATGCCTCCTCCTGACTTGCCTAATTAAACCTGCCGCATCAATTTCGAAACCTGAATCGAATCATCCCCACAGGCATTGGATCTTGCTACGCTTCAACGACGAGCTCGCTCTTACGAGTCATGAAAAATTCCATCGCCGGCGTGATGACGAGCGACAAGATCATCGAGATCAGAATGCCTCCGATCACGGCGATGGCCAGAGGCTGCAGCATCTGCGAACCGGCGCCGATCGCCAGCGAGAGCGGAAGCATGCCGGCTACCGCAGCCATTGCCGTCATCACGATCGGACGAAGCCGGCGCCGTCCCGCCTGCACCAGCGCCTCTTCGGCTGTGAAGCCTACGGCACGGAATTTCTGGTTCGCATCGAGCAACAAAATGCCGTTCTTCGCCACGATGCCGATCACCATGATCAGCCCCATGAACGAAGAGACGTTAAACGTGGTGCGCGTCAACAGCAAAGCAAAGAACACCCCGGAAGTAGAGAGCACCGCCGAGGAGAGAATCGCCAGCGGAGCGGAAAATGCCCGGAACTCCAGCAGCAGCACGACAAAAACGAGCACCAGGGCCAGCAGCAGCACCGTTACCAACTCGCGGAACGATTTCTGCTGCTCCTTATAGGTGCCCGCGTACTCCACTCGTATCGACGGCGGCGGTTTCAAGTCGTTTACCGCTTTCTGCACCGCCGCAACGCCTGTCCCTAGATCGAGTCCTTCCAATCGCGCCGCCACTACCACGTCTCGCTGCAAATTATCGCGCATCACTTCGATCTGTCCTGGCAACTCGCTGATATCCGCCACCGCACCCAGCGTTGCCGTCCCGCCGTTTGAATTCACCAGCAGCGCATTCCTCATGGCTTCGAGTGATGACCGGCTCTGTTTGGGATAACGTACACGCACGACGTACGGCCGGTCATTAACCACCACCGGAGTGGTTGCCGGTTCACCGTCGACGATTGCGGAGGTTACCATAGTGAGCTGGTCGGTTGTGAAACCCGCCTTCGCCGCTCGGACGGGATCGACCGTGAAAACCACGGCTGGCCCGCTCGTGGTACTGCCTATGCCGTCGTCCACGTCGACCACAGGTTTCTTCTGTTTGATATAGATGCCGCCGATGGTATCCGCCACGCGTGGCGCCCATTGCTTCAGTGCGTCCACATCGTCGGAGTAGAGCCTGATCATGATCGGCTTCGGGTCCCCGGTCAAATCGCCAATCATGTCCTCTAATACCTGGTGGAAATCGACGTCCACGGCGGGCTCAGCTGCCGTGACTTTCGCCCGCACGTCCGCGATGATTTCTTCCACGGCGCGGCTGCGCTGATCCTTGAGCTTGACCGAGATGTCGCCCGTGTTCGCTTCAGTAACTGCCGCCAATCCTAACTGCAAGCCCGTGCGCCGCGAAGTGCTCTCCACTTCGGGCAGGGTTCTCACGATCTGCTCCATATGCGAGACCATGCGGTTGGTCTCCTGAAGAGAGCTGCCTGGGGGAGTAACATAGTCGAGAATGAAGCCGCCCTCGTCCATGGCGGGAAGCAAGTCACTGCCCAGCGCCTTATAACTAAAGTACGAAACGACGATCAGAATGGCGCATAACCCTCCCAGCACTACGGGATGCGCGAAAGCCCGCCGCAACCAGCGCTCGTAAAAGTTGATAATGCGCTCGAACCAGCCTCCTCTCAGGGAGGCTTCTTCGGCCGCCATCATGCGCCGGATCTGTTCCATCTCAACGGATTCGGCGCCAGCCGCTTCCATACGCGGCGTACGTCCTTGGTGTGGCCCGTCGACGCCGTTACCGAATTCCTGCGGACCTCCGTTCGTACCGTTTGCCTCATTTATCTCCTGGACGGCGCCGGACTTCCCGCGCCGGATCAAGAACGTCCCCAGGTTCGTCGTCCAGGAAAGCGCCAGCACCAGCGAAGTCAGTAGCGAAACGCTCATGGCGATTGCCAAGGCGCGGAAGAACGTCCCCGTCACGCCGGTGATACTGATCAGCGGCAAGAAAACTACGATCGGCGTCAGCGTCGAGCCAATCAACGGAATCGTCAATTCCTTCAAAGCGCTCGCCGTGGCTCGCAAAGGCCCTTCGCCACCGTCGCGGTGCAGAACGATGTTCTCCACCACCACGATCGCGTCATCAATCACCAATCCGCCGGCCGCTGCGAGTCCCCCAAGCGTCATCATATTGAAACTTTGTCCCATGATCTTCATCACGATGAACGTCACCATGATCGTTACCGGCACAACCAGGCCCGTCATGATGGCCGTGCCCCAGTCTCTCAGGAAAAGCCAGATAATGAGCCCGGCCAGAAAAAGTCCGATAATGATCGCGTCACGCACGCTGCCGATCGACGCCTTGACGATATTAGACTGGTCGTAAAACACTCGCAGGTCCACGCCGGACGGCAGACTCGGAGCTATGTTCTCGATCTCCTGGTGAACTTCATTGGCCACTTCGACGGTATTGCTGTCCGGTTGCCGGTTGAGGCTCACCAGCACAGCGGGCTTTCCGTTCGCCGTGACCGCGGTGTAAGCAGGCGCCGAAGAGGGCGAAACCGTGCCGACATCCCGTATCCGTATGGGAACGTCTCCATTGGTCTTGATCACGATATCGCCAATCTGGTCGGGACTCTGTGTTTGCGCGGTGACGAGACCAAGGAAGAGCTGATGATTGCGGCTGAGCAGGCCCGGAGAATCGATCAGGTTGGTGTGATTCACAGCATCCAGAATGTCCTGCAACGCCACGTGCGAGCGGAGCATTCGCGCCGGATCGGGCGTGATCTGAAACTCCGGCTGCTGCCCGCCCTGTACCAAAACGCTGGCTACACCGTTCAGCCGGTTCAGGCGTGGCTTGAGCTGGTAGGTTGCCAGTTCCCAGAGTTGTGTCTGAGGAACTTTGTCCGACGTGAGGCTATAGCCCAGAATCGGAAAGCTCGCAAAATCCAGCCGGTGCGCCTCGATTTGAGCGGTCATGGGCAGCGTGCTCTGAATTCGCCCAATTGCCGAATTCACTTGCTGGAGCGTCAACACCATGTCCACGGTCCAATCGAAGTCCAAATCGATCTCCGCCGAACCCCGGCTCGTGATCGAGCGCACCTGCAGCAGCCCGGGAACGCTATTCACCGCCTCCTCGATCACCCGCGTGATCGTCACTTCCATCTGATTGATGGGCATGACGCCGTTATCCACGCCGACGATGATTCGCGGAAAGTTCGTGGTGGGAAACACGGCGATGGGAAGCGTCAAAGCCTCATAGATTCCAATCACCGCCAGCGTGAAAATCATGAAGATGATCGATTTAGAATGGCGCGCGAACCAGTAACGATCGGGATCATCGATCGGCGCCACACGCCGTGGAGGTCGCAAGGTCGTAGTGGCCGCCTTCAATGAAGTTGTTGTCGTCTTGTTTTCCATGGAATGTACCGTCAAGCTGCCAGCGAATTCCTCGCTTGTTGCATAAATCGCCTATGCGCCTGGCCTTACCATCCAGCCTATTGGTCCTCGTCCTCTTCGGGAATATTCGGCGGAGCCGCAACCTGTATGTTCGTCTTCGCAAGGATTGGGTCGTCTTCCTGTGAAAGAGCGAAAGCCCCTACCGTCACTACTCTTTCTCCGCCTTGCAAGCCTTCGGTGACCTGCACGTCCCCGGCATCTCGTATACCAACTTTCACCTTCTTTTTGTGCGGCTTGTTATCGGTATCCAGAATAATTACCGAGGTACTTCCATCTGAACCGGTCAGAAGGGCCTCGGCCGGAATCACGATGGCGTGTGGGACCGCCTGCGCCACGATTTGAACTTGCACGTTGCTTCCCGGCTTCATGCGCTCGCCGGGATTGAGAGACTGAACCCACACCTCCACCGTCGTGCTGCTGGGATCGAGCGCCGGACTTACCAGACTGACCTTGCCTTTGAGGGCGCCCGGCTGCCCTGGCACGGAGATCGTAGCGGCATCACCCACCTTGAGCTGCGCGGCCTCCTGCTGATCGATGTGCGCACGGGCCACGATTTGCGACAAATTCATTACGGTAATAATCGGTCCGGAGTTCGAAGCCATTTCTCCGGGGTAAACCGGCCGGTCCGTAACCACCCCGTCGATGGGGCTCACAATTTTGGAATAATTTATGCCGACGTCGACCTCGGCGGTCTTGGCCTTCGCCGCCGTTAGCTGTCCTTCGGCAACTTTCAGGTCCAGCTGTTTCGCTGCCAGATCATATTGGTTCCGCGCCTGGATCAATGCCACGTTGGCATCGTCGACGTCCTTAGCGGAAACTGCTCCCTGTTTATAGAGGTCCTGCCGCGCGTTATAGAGTTTCTGTGCAGCGTCCAATGTTTCCTTAGACAGCGTAAGGTCCTGTTTAGCCTTCTGGACTGCTTGCTCATACCCTGCTTCGGCCTGCGTATAGGCTCCTTCGTTTTCCTGTTTCTGCGCGAGCAAGTCCGAATTCTCGAGTTCTGCCAGCAGCTGGCCCGCATGCACCTTGCTGCCCTTTTCCACATAGAACTTCTTAACCGGCGCGCTGTTCTTCGGTACGATCGCCGACTGTTCCAGAGGATAGAGGGTCGCTTCCGCAGTTACTTTCCGCTCGATGGTTTGGTTCTCCGCCGCGCCCACCTGTACCGTCACGGTCGGGGAGGCCTCGGCGACGTCGCCCTTGCCGCCGCAGCCGGATGAGAGAACCGCCGTCGCGAGAGCCACCCCGAGCAAACCGCTAGTCCAACGGCTTCGAGAAGTATGGCTAGGGTTCATCTGAAGAATCGATATGCACATTGCTTTCTTGTCGCCGTTCATATTCCTGTCTACCTTCTTAGAAATTTCCCGTAAACGTCTGTAAAGTCGCCAGCGCGTTCCGATACCGCACCTGCGCATCGTTGTAAGCGTTACGCGCCGTGATCAGTGTCGTTTGCGCGTCCACTACCTCCAACGTCGTCGACGACCCGCCCTGATACCGCAATGTGACCAGGCGCAAGCTTTCTCCCGCGAGGTCTGCGGTCTGTCGAAGCTTGTCGACTTCTTCGCGCGCCACCAGGGCCTCATTATATGCCGCATAGAGCTCCGCGAGTACACGCCGCTGGGTCTGGCTCAGGGACACTTGGGCCTGTTCCTGCTTGAAGTCGGCTTGACGCAGCTTGCTCCGCAAGGTTCCCCAATCCCAAAGCGGAACGGTCAACGTGGCCTGAATCGTATAGCCCAGGGTTGGCGTAGCGCCGGCTTCGGGGAGGGATGTGTATACACAATGTGTCGCGACGCAATTGGCTTCCAGACCCCAAACGGGATCGAAGGATACTGCGGGCAGAAACGCGCCTTTGGCGCCTTTCACGTCCAGATTGGACTGACGCAGCGTTTCCGTCGCCACGCGTATGTCCGGATTCATCCGCGCCGCCATCTCCTGCGCTTCGCCAAACGTCGGCAATGGCCGCGGCGTATCCAGATCATCGACGGCGGTGAAATTTTCATCCAACGTCGGAAAGATCAGCACGGAGAGGTCCAGCCGGGCATCCTCCATTCCCAGGTTAGCTTCCGTGAATGCCGCCTCTTGCTGCTGATATTGAATCTGGGCCTTGATCACGTCGCTATGGGCCGTCTGACCCGCGCGCTCCGTATCCTCAGTGAGTTGGAGAAAACGTCTTGCCTGTTCCAACGCTTCTTGCGCGGTCGCATACTTCCGCTGTGCGATCACCAAGGCATAAAACGTCTTCGTGACCGTGACCGTTAGCCCGCGGCGGGCTATTTCCGCCTTGGCTGCTGCGATCGCTTCCGCGGCCTGGGACCGTTTGTAATCGGTACCGATCAGTACGTTCGCTGTGAGATCCTGATGCACCGTAGCCCATTCGCGGTAGACGTGCACACCGTCATTCGTGACGTATCTTCCGTTCGGGGTGATTCCGTTGCCCTGCGTGCCGATATATTCGCTTCTGAACCCGAGCTGGGGCAGTCGCGCATTCCTGGCTTGCAAGCGGTCTTCATGCGCGGACCTTTGGTCGGAAAGAGCCGCTAAGAATTCGGCATTATTCCTCTGCGCCCGCTGCAGCGCATCCGCCAGCGTTATCGTAACGGGTGGCCCCGTCTGCTCCGGGGGCCTGCGCGGGTATACGAGCTGTACCGCCGCTTCTGGAGTTTGCTGTCGCGGTGCGGTCTGCGCACTGCCAACCGACGCTCCGGCCCAAATCAAAAACAAACCCATGCCATAGTAAAACGCGGCAGGGATTTGGGCCCTGCGGCGCGCCCTCCCACAGCCTGTTTCGCCAAGCAGCACCTCACCACGCGCAGCAGTCACGTCCCTTTCCTCCCATCTCGAAATTAGGCTCCCAAAATCTTTGTAAAGCCTCAGACGAATATGTCCTGTTTTTCGTTTCGCGGCGATCTCCGCTTCCCGCTCCGTCAGCCGCTTTCCTCTACGGGAGCTTCTGCGGGCGCCCCTCAAAATATCGGAAGCTAATCTGCGTTAGATTAAGCTGACCCTAAGACGTATAATCCCGCCTCTTACAAGACGCCCCGCCCGGCACAGGGACCGAACGGGGCGTCATTTACCGGGGTCTCAATAAAAGTATTGTCCGGGCAAAGACATTAAACGGAGCTTAACTCATACCGCTTGATGGGAAGCTGAACCCTCATCTCCGTTCCTTGCCCGTCGCGATTTGCGGCCCGAATCTGACCGCCATAGGCCGTTACCATGGCTTCGCAAATCGCTAATCCAAGCCCAAATCCTCCGGTAGCACGAGACCGCGAAGGATCACCGCGATAGAATCGCTGAAAAACATGCGGCAACTGCTCCTCGGGAATCCCGGAACCCGAGTCTTGCACTGACACGCATGCTGTGCCGCCACCGTTGGACTCCACGTGAATCGCCACTTTCGATCCCGGCGGGCTGTATTGCACCGCGTTCTCCAGGAGATTCACCCAGATCACCTCCAGATCCTCGGGATCGGCTTGCAAGTGAACCTCTCGTGGAGCGATCAATTCAATTTGAATATTGCGCGCTTCAGCTAAAGCCTGGATTCGAGAAATTGCCGCCTCGCAAGTGGACGTGACTTCGGTAGTGCCCAGCTTGTGATTCATGCCGTTCTCAGCCCATTGCTCGATGCGGGCCAATCGCAACATGCGTCCGAGCAAATCTTCCAGCCGCCCGCAATCCTCCAGCATGCTTTCCAGGCCGGCGCGGTATTCGTGCTCTGGACGCGGCTGTTGCAGCAAACTTTGCAACGTCGATTTGACGATCGCCACCGAAGTCTTCAGCTCATGGGCCGCATCGCTCGTAAAGTCGCGCTGCTGCCTGAAGGATTGCTGCAGCCGGTCGAGCACGGTTTCAATGGCGCTCGTAAGGGGAGCCAGTTCTCTCGCCATCGATGCCTCGGCAGGAGGCCGAAATTCCCAATTCAGCACGGAGATCGCTCCCGCTAGGCCGGCTAATTCGCGCAGTGGCTCGAGTCCTCGGCGCACACGCCACGCGGCCACGGCGCTGACGATAAAAAGTAAGAGCAGCCCGACCCCGGCGACGGAAACGCCCAGTTGGACGAGGCGCTCATGCAGGCCCACCCGCGAAGCGGCATAAATCACGGTAACTCTTGCCGGCACGCTGATGTTCTCTTCGCGATCCAGCACCGGCACCTGCCGCAAAACGATGGCTCGGTAAGGAATGCCGTTCAGCACAAAATTGCCGTACGTGGCGCCTTCTTTCACTTCCACGGGAAGTGGCCCAGCGGATCGGGCCAGCAGCTCGCCGTTGCTCCTGCGAATCTCGAAAAGATCGGGGTGCCTAGAGTTGGACGATGGCGGAATCAACGACGGGTCGAACAGGAGATCGGGAACTTCGGTTTCCGTATAACGCACGGCTGCAAGCGTGTTGGCGGCCCATCCGTTCAGCGCGGCGTCAAAACCCCGGCCCAACTCCAGGCGCGCGTAGAGCACGGCAACGGTCGTGAGCGCGGCGGTGAGTACCAGCTGGCAGACGATTACGCTGGCGATGATGCGGCCCGCCAGCGAAAAGGGTCTGCCTGTTGGTCTCGCTTCGCGCCGCAGAGTGGCCAAAAGCCGCTGTGCTATTGTGCGTTTGGCTCTCGCGCTGCTCGCCGCTGGTTCAATTTGGAGCCAGCTTCCTGCCGTCACCGAACCCTTCCTTTCTGAATCGCCTTGAAATGCGCTTACGTGCGTTCGCGCTCAGGACGCAAAACGTAGCCATGGCCGCGCACCGTGTGAATGAGCTTTACGGCATAATTGCTATCGATCTTGCGCCGGAGTCCGGAAATGTATACTTCAATTACGTTACTGAATTTCTCCCAGTTGTAGTCGTAGAGATGCTCCAGCAGCTCGCTCTTGGAAATCACCGCACGGGGCCGGTGCGCAAGGTATTCCAGGACGCGGTATTCCATGGGCACCAGCGCAATCTCCTTCTGCCCGCGTTTCACAGTGCGTTCGATCGTATTCAGTTGCAGGTCGGCTACCGAGAGCACCGGCGACCTTTGGCCTTTTCCGCGCCGGACCAGAGCCTTGGCTCGCGCCAGAAATTCGCCCAGATCAAAGGGCTTGGAAACGTAGTCATCCGCTCCGGCATTGAGCAAACGTACCACGTTCTCTTTTTCGTCTCGTGCGGTCAGCACCAAAACCGGCGTGGCGTGGCCCTTCTTGCGGTATCGATCCAGGAGACTGGGTCCATCCAGTTTCGGCAGCATGAGATCGAGCACCATGAGGTCGTAGTTGCTGGATTCGGCCAGGTACAACCCTTCCTCTCCGTCTCCGGCCACATCCACGGCGTAACCGGCGTTCTCTCGCAATGCGCGCGCCACGTTTTCGGCGAGTCGTTTTTCGTCTTCGACCACCAATACTCGCAAATCCCCTCCTAAAGAATCGCCGCCGTTACCGCTCTGGCGATCAAAACCACGTCCCGGGATATTTCACCGAGCAGCCGTAAGGCCGGCTCGCGGGCGTGCTCACCGGCTTGCCCGCCATGGCTTCCTCGAGCGCTTGCGAAAGATAATTCCGCGCGCGACCGATATCCGCCTGATCGGTCGTGGGCTTATCATCAATCGCGCCGTCATAGACGAGCGTCCCTTGCGGATTGATGACGAACATTTGCGGTGTGGTTTTGGCGTCATAAAGATGCCCGAGAGTTCCCGCGGGATCGAGCAGCACGGCCGTGGGAGCGCCGTTGATCTGCTTCAACCAGGAATTTTCTTCGCTTGCGGTTACGTATCCTTGCTTGCGCGGAGCCGAAGAGATCACCGTCAGCCAGATGACTCCTCGCTGCGTCCAGGCCCGCTGCAAGCGCTGCATATTCCCGCTGTTGTAGTGCTTCTGCGTGTAAGGGCAACCCCGGTTGCTCCATTCGAGAACGACAAACTTCCCTGCGTAATCGGAAAGCTTCTCCAGCTTGCCGTTCGTGTCCGTGACAGAAAAATCCGGCGCGCGTTCGCCGACGCGCGCTGCCCGGCCCAGAGACGCGGCGCAAAGCACAGCCACGGCTACCATCATCCAGCAAGTGGCCGCTCGTCTCATTTCTCCTCCCTTGGCGTTTCAGCCCAGGATTCTGAGCCAACGAAGATAAACGCTCGATTACTTCTTTCCCGACACGGGCGCCGTTACTTCAAATGCGCGGCCCGCTCCAAATACCACCACGCCTTTCAGCGCACTGATCGGCTTCAAAAGTTGGTCCGATTTTTTGAGCTTGATCACCATACCGCGAGGGTATGGTGCCACGCTCTGCGCGGCGGAATTATCGATCTGTTCCTCTTCTAGCGGGAAAAAGGTGGCCTTGGGCTCGCTTGCCCCGGTATCCAGAGAAAGCAAGAAAAAGCCGCCGTTGTCGCTTACCTGCGCCTTCCAGCCCGTGGGCCATGCTTTCGGCGAATTCTCGAACGTGCTGCGGAATAGCTCGCTATCTTCCGCCTGGCTGCCGGCGCTCGTTGGCGGAATCGCGAGGCTCGCCTGCGTCTTAGCCGGTATACACACTTCCCGGCAGATCAAATAACGAATATCGGCGGATAGCATCACCGGTTTACCGGCCTTGTAGTCAGCCGGCACCTGAATCGGTACGGGAAGCAGCACCAGGCCCTCATAGCCGTAATCAATCACCGTGCCAGCACCTAGGCGTACTGGAGTCGGCCAGCGAATCTCCTTGGCTTGAAAACCGGGTGGCAGCTGCCACTGTATCTTCGGCCGCTCTCCCGAATCCCCTGAATTAACCCAATAAATGTGCCAGCCCTTCTCGAGATCAAATAAAACGCCGACCCAAGTAATCTGCCCGGCCTGCAGCGAATTCTTTTCGGCAATCAGGCTTACCTTCGCGTGGGTGACGGTGAACGATTGCGCGGCAGCAGCTGTGGTGAAGGCGAGTCCCAACAGCCAAAGGGTTAACCGGAATGAAAAGCACCTTGCAAACGCAACCATATGGATGTCCCTTCCGCAAACGTTATAACCCGCGGGAAGCCGCCCCGCCCGCTTGAGGGTTCTCTGCCAGCAGGCGCTGTACAAGTCCCCGCACTTCCCCCTTCAGCCGGACGTATTCGTCGCCCGTAGCCTGGCTGGCAAACCCCGCATGCACGCTTCGCACCCGGCCGTCGCGCCCTAAGTAAATCGTCGTTGGGTAAGCCCCAAAGTTCACCAATTGCGGAATTTTCTGATTGATGTCATCCGTAGTTCCGGCGAGCAACATGGGATACGGTATACCGTAGCGCCTGATAAAGGTTTGCACGCGCGGCCGCGTCAGAGCCGGGTTCGCATCTGCCTCGAACATCAAACCCACGATTTCCAGTCCTTGGGCGTGAAATTCCTTGTACAAGTCCACCAGGAATGGCGCTTCGTCCTGGCAATTGGGGCACCAGCTTCCGCCGATCGCCAAAAGCACCACCTTGCCTTTGAATTGCGCATCGGTATTGGAGACGATTTTCCCGTCGAGGCCCGGAAACCTGAATCGGAAAGGAACGCTAGGGTCTTTCACGCTGGTGTACCGCGAAGGATCGGGCGGGTCGGGAACACCCTTGGCTCTGGCCTCGCTCTTGCGCACGGCTACGTAGTTGGCGGACCGATTCAAGGCAATCGTAAGCGTCCCGTCCCCATTCAGTTTGCCCTCGAAGAGCAGCGGGCCTTGGCCCGCAAAGTGGCTGAGAACCAACCGGCCGTGTTGCCACCGGCCAATCAGGAAGCCAGTGTCGCCATCAACGCGCAGAATCGAGCCGGAGACTTCCGCTCCTGACTGGCGCAGGAATAGATTCCACGTCTGCCTATCGCTGGGAGTCTTTACTTCCTGAGGTATGCGCCGCATTTCCCAACTACCCGAAATCCGGGGAGCGGCGGTGGCGTCAGCAGGAACAGGCACAAAGCGGCGTGCGCGGATTTCAAGGGGCTGCGCACCAGGTCGGTTCAGCCGGTAAGTGCCTGCGAACTGATCGCCCAGGAACGTAATTTCGAGGGTGGTATCGAGAATGTCGTATTCAAGTATCAAATGCACACCGGCAAAGCTACCTGAGCTCGAACCGATCTTGCGATCCCCCTCGAAGAAGAAACCTTGCACCTGATTGCCCGTTTGATCGATCTCGAACCGAAACGGAATCTCTAGCTGATTCGCCACGATCTTCGCGTCCCACAATCCCGCGATATTCGGGGCGGAAATGCCGGGAACGGCGGATGCCAGAGAGATCCCTACGACGCTGCCACAGAGGGCTAGAAGCTTTCTCACAATGGCAAAATTATAGCACCAGCTCAGCACACGAAGTTCCGGAAAGGGCCCCCAAGCCCCCAAGGGCGAACCTCACCAGCCCGCGCTGATCTTCCATCTGCGATAGCCGAGTAACTTCTCCATCAAGGCCCCCCGCAATTCATTCAGTAGGTTATGCCACTCGCAGGCGGGACATAATCCTGACCATATTTGTTTTTATGGGTGAGTGTAAAGCTCGGATTTTCTGCCACGCGTATCGTTCCAATGATCGGTTCTCGTCTGTGATGGTTACGGCGCGTGCCGAATTTTCTAACTCTTTCGCGGCGCTGCGTTCGTACCAGACTTCCATACGGTAACGCCCGTTGGGAACTTGTGGGAGGGTCACCTGACCCTTCCGGTCCGACACGTCGAAGTAAGGTGTGGGCAAGGCCACGACGACCGCGCTCATTTCCGAATGTATGTTCCAGAATTTTGCAGAATAAGAAGCTCACACCGGCGCGGTCAAACCGCACCGCCCGGCTTGATCCTGCTTCATAAAAGCCCAAGTCAAATCGCTTGCCATCGAATAGCGAGAACATTGTGCAGGAAGGGATCTTGGTTCGGAAACTCCACGGCCGAACCCACCCGCACCGCCAGGACGTGAGGCTCGAACATCTTATTCTTATTCCGCTGCACGATCCGCGGAGTTGAGGACACGGGGTCGGATGTCGGTGGCGCATCCATTGGCATCAGCCACACCACCAGGTCAGCGAACCCTGCCTCCCCCTTCCGTCGCTCGCCACCTCCCTGCCTGACGACTTCGACTTGCGCTACCACTGAAGATTGTTGAGCGTAGGCGCAAATCACGGCGAGTCCCAGGCATAAGCTGGCGTTCGCGATCATGGCCTGCATCGCTCGCCCAGGCCGTCGAAGACCAGGTTCCAAATGATAAATGAAATTGCCCAACTCACTCTGATTGCGTGAAATCAGCAAACCGAAATAGCTAACGTTACCGGGGTATTGCCGCAGGTCGCGGGCAAAAGGGTTTTCCTGGCCAAACGCTCCGTTCAGCCCCAGGTTCGCTTTCGGCTTGAATTTCAATTGCAACCATCCCCCCACGGACTCGATACCGCGGACGACAGTCGTTGGCGCAATGAACTGGCGGAGGGATCCTCCAAATGCCGTTTGAGCCCAGCGGGTCGCCCGGCAGCGCAAACCGCGGGAACCTGGAGCATGTCCTCGCGCTGGCGGGCAAAGCTCCGATAGCTATTAACTGACTTGCGCAAATCTTCGCTGATGGATTCCCGAACTCGCCTCTCCACCGTATAGCGGACGGTCAGCAACGTGGCGCTGGTGAGGGCAGAAGAGATAGCCAGTAGCGAGAGCAGTAGTTTGGTTGTCAACCGAACGCGGCGCACCGCATCACCCTTGGGACTCCAGTCGGACCCTCGACTGGCAGGAACGGACCAGCAAGGAGAGCCGATACATTAAGAAACGCTAATACGGTGGCTTAAGGATGGGGAGATGACTAATGCTGTCCGTGTCGAAAGGTGTACTTAGAATTAGGTGCCATCGAGGTGGGCGCAAAACGCGACTTTCAGACGTTTAAAAAAAGACACGGCCAGGGTTAGCAGTTCTAGTGGGTCATGGGATAGATGATGTAGTTGATGCCCATGCGATAGGCAAAGGAAGAGAAGCGCTCCGGATAACGCGGGTCATCGGCATGTTCCCAGGCATCGCCGATGTGCATGTTGAAGCAGATGGCGACCATGATGCGACCGTTTTCATCGCGAATCGCTTTCCACTCGGGATAGATGCCGTCGTTCTCGTAGGTACGGCCCGTATAAATAAATTGATAGCCGGGTACCTGAGGCCGTTCGTCCAAGTCGTACAGAACGTGGAAGATCTCGTCCTTGTTGGTCAAATCTTCGATGGGCCGGTCAGGAAGAATCTTGCGCATTCCGATCATGAAACTTGCCCAGGCCGCCGCGCCGTGAAAACTGTCCACGATCAGGAACCCGCCGCGCTGGAGGTAGTCGCGCATGCGCTTGGCCTGCTGATCGTTGAAATCCCAGTTAGCCACGTTAACGGCATAGAGCCAGGGCCAATTGAAAATCTCATCGCTGTCGGGATCGATCACTTCCTGGTAGGGGCGCGCGTCAATGCGCGTCAGGCGAAGAACGCCCTGCACAAATTGCCGATCGGCCCTGGGATAATCTTCCGACCAGCCGCCGTTGCGAAACATGCCGAAGTCGCCGAATCCCCCGTAGCTGGCCATGCGGATGGGGTAGCGAAGGCGGGCAAAAGCGAATTCGTCTTTCTGTTCCTCGTTACCTTCGCGATAGCCGCGGTAACCGCCGTAGCCACCGCCATAGTAACCCTGCTGCAGGGCCAGCAGAGTGGCACCGGAACCCACGAACAACAGCAGCAGAAAACTGCGGGCCAGGAACTTCATCGTCTCAACTCTCTCTCTGCAGAGTATCAGAATCCGGCACTCTTCTTCAACTCGGTTTAGGCGGCGAAAAGCTCATCCTGTGGGTGACTTTCGCCGCTTCGATCACCACAGGAGCTAACCATTGGATTCGATCACGAATAGCGGAACAGCGCCTTGAATCCAAAATCCATGTGCATCTGATTATGACAATGGAAAAGCGTCAAGCCCGGCTGATCGGCCATCAGATCCACCGCTACGCGCCCAAACTGAGGGACGACCACGGTGTCTTTCATAACGCCGCCCGTCGGCTTACCGTTTATTTCCACGATCTCGAAGAGATGCCGATGGATGTGCAGCGGATGGTCATCGTCGGTGCGATTGCGGAAGAAAATGCGATATTTCGAGCCCGGACGAAGCACAAATTCATCCTCGTGCGGAAATTCCTTGCTGTTGATGGTCCAGTGGTTGAACCCATGAACACCGCCGGGGACCTTCTCGAAGATCATGTCGATCGTCTCCGCGGGTGCGGGAGGCGCCACCGGACGGCCGAAGACCATGTAGTCCCAGGTGCGATTCGCGGGCCGCAAAAACTGCGGCTGCCCTTTCTGATTTTCGTACTCGACGATGATGCCTAAGCCCGCATTGCGATCGGCATCGGCGGTCGCACCCAGAGCCCAGACGCCGGGCCGATTCATGTCCACAAAACAATCCACGCGCTCGCCGGGACCCATGGCGATCACATCCACCGCTTGAGGATTGGGCACCGGATTGCCGTCCAAGGCAAAAATTTGAAATTTGTGGCCGGTCATGGCGATCTTCCTGTTGGAGGTGGCGCAGGCGTTCAGGAAATGAAACAGGAGTCGCTGCCCTTGCTTCACTTGAATCGGCGCGCCGCCGCCCATCAACTTATCGTTGATGGAGACGACGCGATACACCGCTTCGTAACCATTGGCTCCCCTTGGCATTCGGGTTGGTTTCTCCGNNCTCCCAATCGCGGAGAGCGAGGAAGTGCTCCTGGTCGTATTTCCCGGGATCTTTTCCAGAATCAATATAAAAGAATCCATATTGTCCGGTATAGGTTCCGCGATGCAGATCGGACCCGGCCATGGTATGCGTGTGATACCAGCGGGAGCCCGCAGGCCCGGGCGTGAATTGATAGCGGTAGCGGCCATGCGGCGGAATCATGGGCGTGCCCTCTTCCTCCGCGCCGTCTACTTCCGAAGGGATAAGCTGCCCGTGCCAATGGACGAGTTCGGGCACGTCGGTATCATTGATGACGTCGATGGTCATCGGTTTGCCCTCGCGCACGCGGATCAGTGGGCCCGGCGAAGTGCCGTTATAGCCGATGGTGCTGAGGGAGCGATAAGGGGCGAGTTCCACCAGAACCGGCGCGATTTTCAGCGTGAAATCGGCGGGCGTTTGCGGCGCGCCGGAGTTTTGATTTTGCGTCTGGTTTTGCATCTGGGGCCTTTGTGGCGCTTGCTGTGCAGGCAACAATCTGCCAAGCCCCAAAGCGCCGGCGAGCGCTCCGCCCACCTTGATGAAATTGCGTCGGTCCATTTTTCCTCTCTTCCTGGCACCCGACTGGAGGGCCTGAACCAAGGACCTACCACTCATAGACCACAATCGGGCTCGGCAAAATCCGGCACCGAAAAGCGCCCGTCAGGAAAACGAATTCAGCATCCGGCGCTGCATCCACCGGCCATTCCGGCCGCGCGCACCGCATCATCCATATGCCAGCGCCTTCTCGACGTCGAAGGTTTCTTTTACCGTCTGGAAGCCATTACTTGTCGTGAGGGCTTCTTCGCGGTATTTGCCCAAAGCAACCAGCACGGGCGTATCCTGCGCGGAAAACAGGATAGCCCTCTCGCCCTTCGATTCATTGAGGTGCTCGTGATAAGTCCAACTCGGAATCACAAAGATGTCGCCCTGCTCCCAATCGAAGCGAATGCCTCCGATGATAGTGGCGCCCCGTCCCTCAACCACGTGATAAACGGCGCTATTTACCTGCCGGTGTGCTTTGGTGTGCACGCCGGGGCGGATCATCTGAATCCAGCAGGTCATCGTATCCATGACCGGACGGCCTGTGTGCGGATTCGTATATTCGAGTGCAACATCGTCAAACGGACTCGCAGCGACCCTGGCCAGATTGTTCAACGCGCGCTCGGTCACCTGCCATTTGTAAACGGAAAGCGGAGAATAACGCACAGCGGGCTGCTCCCAAGCCGGCCGCAACTGGCCGATTCCATACTTCAATACGGACTCGTCAATAAGAGCCGTCACGTGCTGGACGTCCTGCGCAGAATGCTCGAAAAATGGCGCATCGAGATAATTATTCAGCGGCACATCGAGAGCGTCCATCCACACGGCCGACTCATCGCCCTCGCTACCGTGATCGTGCCAATGCCAAGGTGGGTTGATGGCGAAATCGCCGCGCTCGAGATAGATTTTGTCGCCCTGCACGGTGGTGTAGGCGCCTTGGCCGTCGATCATGAAACGAATCGCCTGCGCGGTGTGGCGATGCGCGGGAGCGACTTCCCGGGCATTGAGCCACTGCACGGCGGCCCAAAGAGTGTTTGTGGCGTAGGGAGCCCCTCCCAATCCCGGATTCGCCAAGCCCATGGCCCGGCGATCACCGCCGCGAGCGAGCGTCACGAGTTCGCCGGCGCGGCGGGCAAAATTCGATAGCTGTGACCATTTCCAAAGCCAAGGTACCGTCTTCGGTTGTGGCTGCGAGGGGTTCACGCTTCGCTCCGCCAACCAGAGAGGCTTGACGTGGCACTGCTCCATTTCGCTATAGAGCTTTTCAAACTCGGGCTCGAGCACGGATCACCTCCTTCACCCCACCACGCGCGACTTCTTCCCGGCACGAGTACTCGCACTCGAGAGGCGCGTGTCGGGGACCCCGACGACTCCACCCCGCCATACGCAAAAACAGCGCATGGCGAGGAACCGGCGACTGGAGCGCAAGCGGAGCGGGGATGCGGCGCCGTCAAATTCTATATCAGCCATGGGGCGCACTACCATCCCGTAAAATTCGGGTCCGCTGAGGGCCAGCCGCCGCGTAACTGCGTCGGCGGAGTTGCAGTTCATCGAAAACCATGTACTATCCCACCACCCAGAACGACGTGGAGACAACCCACAAGTCATGCGACTCTGCCTATTTGACGAAAATCGGCTTGGGCTGGTCGAAGACGAAACCGTCCGCGACGTGACCGCGGTTCTCGACCAGCTCCCCAGCCGCCGCTATCCATTTCCCCAAGGCGACGCTTTCATAGCCGCGCTACCCTCGCTTCGCGGCGCGATCACCACCGCGGGGCGCAGCGCTCCCATGAAGCGCCTCTCGGAAGTGCACCTGCTAAGCCCGGTGGCCAACCCCAGCAAGGTGATGGGCGCCCCCGTGAATTATCAAAAGCACCTGGACGAAGTGACCAGCGATCCCAATCTGCACCACCAGAACAAAGATCACATTCAGGCCATCCATCAGTCCGGTTTCTTTCTGAAAGCTAATAGCTCGATCGCCGGCCCCTCGCAAAGCGTGGTGATTCGCCATCCGGACCGACGCACGGACGAGGAAGTAGAACTGGCCGTGGTCATCGGCAGGCGCGCACAAGCGGTGCCGGCAGCCGAGGCGCTCAAATACGTGGCCGGTTACTGTATCGGCCTGGATATTTCCATTCGCGGGCCCGAAGAGCGGAGCCTGCGCAAATCCGTGGATACCTACACGGTGCTGGGGCCCTACCTGGTGACCGCGGATGAATTAGCCGATCCCTCGCACCTCGATCTGGAAATCAGCGTCAATGGTCAACTGCGCCAAAAAGCCAATACGCACGAGCTTATTTTGGGCATTCCGGAGCTGATCGAATTTGCCTCTTCGTTTTATACCCTCCTGCCCGGCGACGTGTTGCTGAGCGGCACGCCCGACGGCGTGGGCCCGATTCGCCCCGGCGACGTCATGCGCGCGTCCATCGCACGGATTGGGGAGATGACCATGCACGTTCGCGCGCGGTGAAGTCCGCGAAAACTTAAAGTACAGCTTGAGACTGCTATTCCCCACCCCTCCGCTCTTTTCGCAAGTGTTCGTTCCAAAGATAGTTAACTTGTTGTGCTTTGCAAGGCGCTCAACCCCAAGTTGCTCCAGGCGATTAACGAAGACAAAAATTCCTGGGTAGTCAGTCTGTGGCGGTATTGTCACGGGCGAAACCGCGCTGGCCCGATCTTTGGCGGGCAAACATGGCGCAGCATGCACAGGGACTACTTCAAGACCAGGTCCGAGAAAGAAGCGCGCGGTCACTAAGCTCGGAATGACAACACGGGGAATGGGCGACTAAGTGCTGGACCCAGGCTCGACAGGGGTCTGTGGTGCCGGAGAAAGGAGTCGAACCTTCACGGCCTTGCGGCCAACGGATTTTGAGTCCGCCGCGTCTGCCATTCCGCCACTCCGGCGTTTGGGTGCAATCTAGCGGATTCGCCGGCATGGTGCAAGCAAGGGCGTGGCGTGGCGTAAGTGGCGTAGCCGGTCCGTCAGGTCTTATTGCTTCCCGTTCTAAAATCACGCCCTCGCTACGATTAGAAACGGACGCTGGAGAGCATTTTGTCGAAGGTGGGCTTCAGCTGATCGAAGTTAGCCTGCGGGGCGACAAAGACTAAAGCGATGGCTTTTCCGCGGCCGCGCGGCACTGCAACAAGCCAATCGCGTTCGGGCTGCGGCTTGCCGTCCTGGGTGGGCATGGGAGAAACCGTTATAAGCTCAAGGCTGCCCGCAGGCATGCCGGCGAGCGTGATCGCATTTATATTGCCATTCTGCTTCATGTTGCCATCGCCGCTTTCGAGACTCTGCGCGATCGCAGAGGTCACCTGCTGGACGTTTGCGTCCGATCCGCCGGGTAAGGAGACAGATTGGATCACCACACCGTAGGCGACGGCCCCGCCGGATGCACCCGCGCGGGGCGCAATAGTTACCGACCTTTGCTGGCCGGGCATCACCTGCCAATTGTCCGGGCGGTCAATCATGGCTTCGTCGACATCGGCGGTCTGAAACTTGGCACTCGGCTGGATAGCGGACATGGGCGCGGTCGGGACCATAGCCGTTGGGGCGCCGGAGTAACTAGCCGGAGCTCCCGGGAATGTCGCTCTATTTTTCGAATTCTCCGCCTGCCAGCGGCCATTCTTGGCACCCGCCGCGATCTCCTGAGCGGTGTAGGTATGGACGCCGCCGGCATGTATGCGCACGGCGGCGAATTGCGGGGCATCGGGCATGTAATTTTCGGGAGGCCAATTACGCACTTCGTTCTGGATGGCCTCCTCACGATTTCCGGGATTGGGGTGGTCGCTCAGGAACTGCGGACCGTTCTTACTACTCGCCTGGAGCTTTCGAAAGAAGTCGGCAAGTGCCATGGGATTGTAGTGGGCCTTCCACAGTACGATGGCACCGAACGCATCGGCCTGAGATTCGTCAGCTCGAGAATACTTCAACATCAGGGTGCTCGCGCCAATTTGGATTCCCGTCTGGGCCACTCCTCCTACGCCGCCGCCCAAGCCTCCGGCAATAGCCCCGACAATGTCTGCAATGCCTCCCACCACGGCCGATTTTTCCTGTTGCTTGGCGGAGTGCTGCATATACACGTGTCCCATCTCGTGGGCCATGACTCCCGCGAGTTCGGCCTCGTTGTCCACGGTGGTGATCGTGCCGACGTTCACAAACATGGGGCCGCCAGGAAGGGCAAAGGCATTGACTTCTCTCTGCGCCACGACGTGGAATTGGTACGGCCAGGAGCGATCTCTCGGGATCACCGCGACCAGCCGCTTGCCTAACGCCTGAATGTATTGCGTTTCCGGGCTTGAATCGGGCAGAACTGGCATCTGCTGATAGACCTGGGCGGCCGCTTGCAAGCCCAGTTTCTGCTGCTGGGCCCGGGACATATGAGGATGGCCGGGATCGGGTAACTCAGGAACGCTCCCTGCCGAAAAAGCAAATCCGGCGGCGAGAAAGAAGGCTGCGTAAGCTACGAGGCGGCAACCACGCGAAAATTGATTTATTTCCTGATTTGCTTTCCGATCTACTCTCATTGCTCTGACCTGTAAGCGCTGGCGCACGTCGCACACTGCACGGCGCTTTATATTCTTCCTTTGTGATGCGCGCTGCCGAGCCCAGGATATAGGCTTCCGCTGCGGGGCAGCGAAGTCCCTTCAATCGTGAGGTATGGCAGCAGGTTCATTCTTGTTAATCGGCTTTGTTGGGCGGCGGGCGGTTGCTACCGCCGCGCAGGCGCAAATCTAGCGGATTAGCCGGCGCGGTGCAAGGCAAGGCGCAAAGCCACTCATTGTGGTCGTGAAGCCGCTCGTTGGCGCTGGGGTTCGGATTCAACGACTACATCGATGGCCGCTGCGTTATCTTCAGGACTTACCGCCTTGAAGGTCCACGCCGCTGCCATAGCGGCGATAAAATCAGCGACCAAGTAGATCCATATGTTGTTCCACGCCGACAGCCCCATCATCGAAATCCCTACAGCGACCGCTGGATTGAAGACTCCGCCAGAAATATTTCCGACCGCGAAAGCTCCAGTCATCACGGTAAAACCGATGGCCAACCCATAAAACGAATTGCCCGAGGTGCCTTTTGCCGTGGCCACATTCAGGATCACGAAAACCAGAGCAAACGTAAACAGAAACTCGGCCAGGAGCGCCGGCGCTGTCGCCAGGGCGATCGGCACTACAGCCGCTCCCGCCTTCAAATATTTCACCACCAGAGCCGCCAGCACCGCACCCGCTATCTGAGAGACCATGTACCCCGCGACGTCTTTTGTCTCACACCTCCCTCGCATCCACACCCCCAGTGTCACCGCCGGGTTGTAGTGCGCCCCGGAGATGTGTCCTCCTGCGAAGACCATTACCATCAAGGCCGACCCAATCGCCAAAGGCGCCAGCGCGCCCGCTCCGTTTCCCACCACCGTGCAGCCTATGGTGAATACCAGGAAGAACGTCCCCAGCAGTTCTGTTATGTACTTGTTCATCCCAATTCCTCCTTATTCCCATTATTTCGGGAAGCCGGTACTGATGCGGATGTGCAAGATACCACGAACCGACAGACTCTTCTTCACCGGCACTGAACATGTTCTCTAATCGTTCTGAACCGTCAAAGGGCGAGGCGAGCTCCCAGAAAATGGGATTAGTTAAAAATGCTCTGCATTATCGGAAATTGGCCAACACCAGGAGTTCATTTTTGTTGTGGAGAACGGCGGGGGTTTGCTACTGTCGCGCAGCGTGGCTGCCCATTCGTACGCCCGTTCGTTATAATGGCGCTCACAGAGGGTTTTTTTTGATGCATACGTCACCAAGGGAGACCGGGAAAGAGGGGATTACCGTGGTCCCGACGGGCGGAGCTTTAGGCGCGGAGATTCGCAATGTGGATTTGAGGACGATAGACGATGTAGATTTTGCTGTTGTCTTCGGGGCCTGGCACGATCATCTGTTGCTACTGTTTCGCGAGCAAGAACTTAGCGACGAGGAGCTGATCGATTTCAGCAGGAGATTTGGCGAGCTGGATTGGGCGCCGATTCAGGAATCGGGGAGGCGGTTCGTCGAAGGCCATCCGGAAATCTACGTCGTGTCCAACGTGGTCGAAAATGGCATGCCCATCGGGAGCCTTGGCGCGGGCGAAGCCACCTGGCATACGGACATGTCCTACCTGGAAGTGCCTCCCAAAGCCAGCATGCTTTACGCCTTGGAGGCGCCACGCTTCGGTGGCGACACCTATTTCAATAATATGTATGGCGCTTATGAGTCGTTGCCGGAGGAGCTCAAGCGCCGGATCGAAGGGCTATCGCTGAAACATGACGGTACCTATAACAGCGGCGGCTACTTGCGCCAGGGTGTGACCCCGGTCGACGATCCGATGATTTCTCCTGGCGTCTATCATCCTCTGGTGTGTACTCATCCTGAGACGCGGCGGCGCGCCCTCTACCTGGGCCGCCGGCGCAACGCTTATATCGGCGGCTTGTCGCTGGCGGAATCGGAATCGTTGCTCGAGAAATTGTGGTCGTATGCCACGCGCGCGGGACTGGCCTGGGGCCACAAGTGGCGTGCGGGCGACCTCGTTTTATGGGATAACCGCTGCACAATGCATCGGAGGGATTCGTTTGACGCTGCTTCGCGCCGGATCATGCACCGGACGCAAATCCGGGACGAAGTCGCGCCGAGAGCGTAGCTGAGAATCCTCATCGACATTCAGACGCCAGCGACGGAAAAACCGATCCTGCGATCCCGCGGGCTGAGCGCACCGCGCGTCGTTTTGGGTCTGCTTTGCCTGCTCTACCTCGTTCTGTTTGTGGTGCGGGTAGCGATCTCTGGCGTAGCGCCTCTGATCAAAACCGACTTGCGACTCAGCAATACGGAGTTGGGGCTCGTGTTCTCAGCGTTTGCGATCCCGTACGCTATCTTTCAGCTGATCGGCGGATGGATTGGCGATCGCTGGGGGGCGCGGATGGTGCTCTGCGTCTCGTGCGCCGTGGTGGCCGCGGCTACCGCGCTTACAGGCGCCGTCAACGGCTTTGCGGCGCTATTTGCCGTGCGGTTGGCGCTGGGTTTCGGGGAGGGCGCCACATTCCCGACCGCTACTCGCGCGATGACCAGTTGGATACCGGAAAGCCGCTGGGGATTCGCCCAAGGAATTACGCATTCCTTCTCGCGCATCGGAAATGCCCTGGCACCTCCACTGATCGCCTGGATGGCTGTGCTGCTGACGTGGCGCGGCTCGTTCGCAATTTTGGGCCTGCTGAGTTCCGCGTGGGTGCTTCTTTGGGGCTGGTTTTTTCGCAATGATCCGCACGAACACCCAATGATTACCGCTGCCGATCTAGGCGAACTGCCTGCCCAAGGGGCCAGAAGGCGTGCGGCGATACCCTGGCTGCAGTTAGCCCGGCGAATATGGCCCGTCACGGCCGTGGATTTTTGCTACGGCTGGGTGCTTTGGCTCTTTCTGAGCTGGATTCCAGGCTTCTTTTTCGAAGACTACCATCTGAATTTGCAATCCTCTGCAATGTACTCGGCGGGCGTGTTATCTGCGGGAATTGTCGGCGATACGCTGGGAGGGGTGGTAAGTGACAAACTGCTCCGCAAGACGGGGAGCTTAGTGGTGGCGAGGCGCTCGGTGATCATTGCGGGATTCCTGGGAGCCTTCACTTTCATGATGCCCGTGATCCTGGTGCACAATCTTCAGCTCGCGGCGGTATCGCTTTCGCTGGCCTTCTTTTTTGCAGAACTGATCGTGGCCCCCATCTGGTCTGTGCCCATGGATATCACTCCGCGGTACGCGGGCACGGCGAGCGGCATGATGAATTTCGGATTCGCGTTTGCGGGAATCGTTTCGCCTTCAACTTTCGGTTACCTGGTGGATCACACGGGGAGTTGGGTGGTTCCCTTTGCCGCGTCGGTGCTGCTGTCGGTCCTGGGCGCAGTCCTCGCAGCGCGGCTGCGGCCGGACATACCTTTTGAGACGCCCGCCCGCGCTTCTTAGCTTTTTCGGCACCGCCGGGAAATTACAGAGAGATTCTTCGCTTGGTGGACGGCCGACAAGCCGGCCGAGGAAAAGGCGCGGGGGCCACTCCGCTCAGAATGACCGACGCTCGAAAGGTCATGGGGCCGATTGGGGCTGTGTTGGAGAAGACTTGGGTTGGCTTTCAGCAGCGGTGCCGGACGCTTCGATCTGGTCCAAGCTCTTCTTCATGTTGGCGGCGAAGGGCCCTCTCGGCCAACGTTTCAAATACGTGCGCATCTGTTCCGCTGCCTTGGGGTAATCCTCTTTCAGCATATAAATGTCGGCAAGCAGCCCGTACACTTGCGGGAGGTTCTGATGCGGCCCTTTTTCAACCTGCTGAGCGCTCTTCTCGGCATCATCCAGCCGCTTAAGCTTGAAATTGCTTACGGCCTGCAGGTAGTTGGCCAGCGGGATGGCCGGATCCAGTTCGAGGGCTCTTCCCGCTGTTCCAACGGCATCCTCGTATTCCTGATTCTGGAGCTGCAGGCTGCAGAGATTGACATAGGGCGGAATGTATTTGGGGTCAACCGCGATCGCTTTGGTAAAGGCCTGGCGGGCCTTTTCGGTGTCATGAGTGGTGGCATAAATGCCGCCCAGCTCATTCCAGGCGGCGGCATAGTTGTCGTATTCCGCGACAGCTTTTTGGAGATGTTCGGTCGCCGACTTCAATTTGTTGTCGCGGGCATCCTTGTCGCCCTTCTCGAATTCCTTGCGGGCGCTGCTCGGAACCAACAAAGAGGTCACGCTGATGGCGGACCCTGGCACTCCTGCAATGCGCGTCAGCCGCATCGTGCCGACATCCATGGTGGCCAGTTCGGGAGGGCCGCTGATAACATGCGAGGCGGGTAGATAGCCGTCGACCATGACTCGCAACTCGCAGCCCGTCAAATCGCCCAAACCGTTGCCGATCCTACCATACGAACTCGAAGACACCGCGCCGCTCATGCCAACCATGCCGATCGGGGTACTGTCGGCGGCGCTGAGATTGGCATTGCTCTGGGGGCCGGCTCCCAGGACAAATTGAAAATAGCCCTTCAAATCGGTCTGAATTACCTGCAAGAGGTTCGGACCGCAATTGAGCTGCACAGAGACAGGTTCCGGGGAAGGCTGGTTGGTGTCCATGAGGAGGACCCGTCCGTTGACATAGAGCGGCGTTTGCAACTGCGTTCCCGATGGGCCCATAGGGGACGGTTGCCCCGGCGCATTCGGAGCAGAACCTCCGGTTGGACCCGACGGTCTGGATGGCCCTTGCCCTGGAGAGCCTGATTTCTGGCACCAAGAGGGCACAACCATCAGAAAGAGAAGAAGCCCCGCGATGCCAGAACAGGCGAACAGTCGATTCGTCGGACGGTTCATAGGTCGCCTCACCGGGAAGGAGACTTCGATTCGGATTCCAGCATACGCCCGCTGGTAAACATAAGATAGATAATTTTGCGGCACAAATGATAAGTGCCCAGAATAAAATGAGGATGAGGAAGGCATCGACAGCGTCGACAATCCGGGGCGAACGGAGCGAAAAAGCGTCGTCATGAGCGAAGGGCGGAAAGGCTCAACAGTGCAGGGCGAAGGCGCCTGCGACGGGCGGCCCCTTCACGGCAACACGCGCAAAACCGGCGCGCGTTGGACAGTCCCGCTGGGGAACCAATCAGCGCGCTATAGCCCCGGTTTCTGGAGCCTGGTGGCCACCCAATTTCAGGGTGCCTTCAACGACAACGCGCTGAAATTTCTGGTGATCTATTTGGTGGTGGAGATGAGGCTGCCCGCGCGAGAGCGGGACTGGCTGGTCCTCGTGGTAGGAGCGCTCTTCGCTTTGCCGTTCATTCTATTTTCGATGACCGGCGGATTCCTGGCGGACCGCTTCAGCAAGCGATCGGTAACGATCGGCACGAAGTGGATGGAACTCGGATTCATGTTGTTTGCGCTGGTGGCGCTGGCCCGGGGGAATCTGGAGCTCGAAGCCACGGCCGTATTCCTCCTGAGTTCGCAGGCGGCCATATTTGGACCATCAAAGTACGGATTGCTGCCGGAACTACTGCCGGAGAAGGACCTTTCCTGGGGCAATGGCGTGGTCGAACTGGGCACGTTCCTGGCGGCCATCTCGGCGACGGTTGCCAGTGGATTTTTGGCTTTTTATTTTCGCGGACACCAGGAGCAGTCCGGCATCGCTCTGCTGGGCTGCACGCTGCTTGGCCTGGCGGCAAGTTTTGGCATTTCGCGCGTACCCGCGGCAAATCCAGCGCGCCAGTTCAACCGCCATCCACTCGGCGATCTTGGCGAGCAAATCCACACAATCCGCAGCGACCGCGTGCTGTGTTGGGCCGTGGTAGGCAATTTGTATCTGTGGTTCCTGGCCGCGCTGCTGCAATTCACGATTGTGATCTATGGCCACGACATTCTGAGGATCGACGAGCGGCACATCAGTTACCTGCAAGCGGCAGTAGCTATCGGCATCGGGTTGGGGAGCCTAGCAACGGGCTATCTTTCCGATGCCAAGATCGAGTACGGGCTGATCCCGGTGGGCGCGGTGGGAATGACGGTCTTCGGGTTTCTCTCCGCATCGCACGGGATTTCCCTGGAGCGCGCCGCTGCGTACCTTGGATTATTAGGATTTTCTGGCGGTTTTTATGCTGTTCCGCTGAATGCGCTGATCCAGCACCGGCCTGATCCGGCGCGCAAGGGCGGAGTCATCGCCGCCGCAAATCTCATCTCGTTTGTGGGAGTCTTTGCCGCCGCAGGCGCTTACTTCGCGCTGGCCGAGGGCCTGCGGCTGCGGGCGGACGAAATTTTTTTCGCCGGCGCCTGCATGACACTCGCGGCAACATTTTATGCCGTCGTGTTTTTGCCCGATTCCATGTCACGCCTGGTGCTTTGGGTTCTGACTCACAGCATTTACAGCATCCGCGTCGAAGGCCGCGATAATATTCCCGAGCGCGGCGGAGCGCTTTTTCTGGTGAACAAATTGACGCTGCTCGAGGCGATCTTCCTCTCCGCGGCGACCGACAGACCGATCCGATTCGTGGCGGATAGAACGCGCTTCACGCGCATTGCGCCACCGATACGCAGGGCCTTGCGGGTCACGCACCTGCCGGAAAACGACAAGGCTGAATTTCTGCGAGCCGTCTCTGCGGCATTCTCTTCGGGCGAAGTGCTGTGCCTCGGGGGAGAAGCAGCCAGCGTCCTGCTAGAAGATTTGGCGGAGCGAGAGCGCCTCGAGGAGTGTCTGCGGGAGACGCGATCGCGCATCGTGCTGGTCTCTGTAGAAGACGCGAAGAGTGGCCCATTGCAAAGCGAGGATGGACACCTGCACCTGGCGACGCCACGTCTACACAGTCGGGTGACGCTCAGATTCCGCGCACCTCCGGCGCCATCAGAGAATCTCGCCTTCGCGGAGGCCCTCAGTTTGTTGAAAGCTGCGCCCGCTTAAGCACCCCAACACGCGCAAAAGCGGCGCATGCCGGGGACCCCCCGTTCACCCAGAAGACGCGCCGGGTTGAGTGATCCCCGCAAGTCCGAGGCTTCCTCCCCAACGATCTCTTTGAACACATTGGCACAGAGCCCTTGTTTTCGACTGTTTCAAGGGAGCGTGAGAAATGACAACTAGAAGAGCGAAAATTTCACTTTCAGGAATTTCGCCGGATTCTGGCGGAACTCGTTGAGCAATAAGCGCAGATCGCCGGCGACGCCGGTCATATTGTCATAAAACTGAGGATCGTCGAAAAATTTGCCGGCGGTGCTGTCCTTGGAATTCAGGTTGGCCGTGGCGTTGCTCAGATTCTGGCCGGTCTGGCGCCACGTGGCGAAGAGGGAATCGTCGGTGGCAAGCTTTCCCAGCGTGCCGCGGCCTGCGTGGACGTCAGAGAGCAAGGCGTTGCCATTGCTCAGAAATTGCCGCGCGCTCTCATGGAGGCTCGGATCGTAGATGAATTTCCCGAGCGAACCTTTCTGCTGTTGGACGGCGCTCATGACGTTATCGAGCCGCCCTGCCGCAGAGTCGAACTTGGTGTAGAGTTCGTCGGAAGTCACCAGCTTACCGATGGTACCCCGGCCTTGTTGCACGGAAGCGGTGATCTGATCGACGCGCCCGAGGATGTTGTTGATGCGGTTGTAGGCGGTCTCATCGGTAAGCAGCTTGCCGATGGTGCCTTGGCCATGCTGCACGCGGGCCACCATGTCACCGACCTGCGAAGACAATGCGCTCAGGTTCTGCATCAAGTCCGCGCCCCGAGCGACCACTTCCTTCATGGCCCTTTCCTCTATGCCCTTGACCTCTGCCCCATCCGGCAGCACCTGGCCCGTGTAACCGCGTTGAACGGTGACTACGCGATTTCCCAGGAAGCCCACGGTAAACAGCTCGGCATAGGAATCGGTGCGGATGTAACCCTGAAAATCGCGGTTGATGCGCATAACGACTTCGACGCTGCGGTCGGGAGCGGGAGCCTGTCCGGGACGAGAAGGAGCGATAGCAATGGAGTCGACATTGCCGACCTCGACGCCATTGATCGTCACGGGCGCGCCGATAGCTAAACCGTCTACTTCGGGCAGGAAGGTCACCAGACGGTACTTGGGACCCAAAGCCCCGGTGCCCGTGACGTAAAAGATGCCAATGACCAAGAGTACGATTCCGGCGAGCACAAAGAGCCCTACGCGCAGCTCGGTCCAGGTGAGTTGCTTGCGTTGCGCCATAATCAGGCCTCCTCTTCTTGCTTCCTATGCATGAGCTCCGCGCCTACACCAGAAATTTCTTCAGGTAGGCGTCGGGCGATTCCAGCACAGCTTGCGATCCGCCCTCGAAGTAAACTTTGCCCTCGTGTAAAAAAAGGAAATTGGTAGAGGGCTGACCATTGCGCGACGCGAGCGCCGGCAGGGCAGCCTTCATCACCCGATTTTGAGTTGGGTCAAAGCGGTAATTGGCGAGCGCGAAGGCATCCTGAAGCCGATGTGTCGCCAGGATCGAGGTGACGCCCTGCGTATCGCGCAGACGCAGGATCAGAGTGATGATGGTTTGAGAAGTAATGGGATCGAGGCCTGCTGTAGGCGAATCGTACAGCACAATGGGAGGACGGCTCACCAGGGCGCGGGCGATGGAGACGCGCCTCCTCATGCCGCCGGAGAGTTCGCCGGGGAGCTTGTCGATGGCGTCTTCCATCTCCACAAAGGTCAGGGCTTCGCGAACGCGCGCATCCGTTTCCCCCGATTCCAGGCCGTCTTCATTCAGCCTGTAAGCCACATTATCGGCAACCGTCATGGAATCAAACAGCGCGCCTTCCTGAAATACAAAACCGATTTCACGGCGAAACGGAAGCAGCTGGGCTTCGGTCATAGCGCCCAGGTCGTGTCCAAGGACGCGCACATGCCCCGCGATTGGTTTGAGCAGCCCTGCCGCTAACTTGAGAACGAGCGTTTTGCCGCTTCCGGTCTCGCCAACGAGCACTTTCGTTTCGCGGGGCAGGAGGTGGAAAGAGAGGCCGCGAAGGATATCGCCCTCGCCGAAACCGAGGTGAACGTCCTCAAAAGAAATGACGGGCTCGCTCGAGGCGGCGTTCATCCGGGAACGTGGCTGAGCGGGCGTCGCCAGCACACGTCTTACTCATTATAAATGCAAAGGCCCTGCGAGGGGTAAAAGCCTCAGGTCTTGCCCCCAGGACGCGCAGAGGCGGCGCGCCCTGGGCGACCCCGCGGTCTCCCCGTAGCTGGGCGAAATCGAAGAGGGACTCCCCGCAAGGCAGCGGGGGAAAAACTCGCGCTTCGATGTCGCGCCGCGACGGCAAATCGCAGCGCACGCCTTCCGGCGAGGCTTCGGGTCCGCTTCGCTCAGAGGCTGTAACTTTATTCAAAATTCGCGAATTTTTCGCATCTAACTTAACTTCAATGTTTTCAGCGACGATTTTTGCGGGTGAGTAGGCCGGTGGAATCGCACCACCGGCCTCTCGCAAAACCGAGCGTGAGACTCTCGCCTCACTCGGCTCCCATCAGGCAAACCTGCCGATCATACGGCTGGTCTGTCGCACGCGTCGAAGTCTTCCTGTTGCCAGTTGCTTCGGTCACGCGACCGCCTTACCCGACCCCTTCGCTCCAGCCCCATTACGAGCCTTCCTCGCTCCTACGAGTCGGTCCGCCCCAGTGCTCCGCATCGGTACGCTCGCCTCGCGGTGTTGGCCGCTTGGGCTTCTCCCTTGCCATCAGAGCGACTGGTTCCTGCAGTTCCCCGGAACAGCCTGCATCCGCTTCACGCCCTCTCTACGCCGGTCGCCGTCCGCTCCGTCACCAGGCACCCCGCGAACTGGTCCCAGGGGGACTTTCCGCTCCTGGTTTCGACGACACTTGTCTTCTTAACGACGCGTCTTCGAAGGGTTCACTTGCGTTCGTCTCTCGGATGCTCACCTGCACGAGTTTCTTCTCGCGCTTTTCTTCCAACGCTCACGGGGCCTTCCCTCATCTATTGCGCAGCTTATTATCCACACGGCTATTTAGTTCATGTCGAACTCCTTATCCGTGTGCTCCTGCAGCACACAAAAATCAAAAAAGTCACAGCCTCTCAGAATGACGAGACTGAGGCGGTTCAGGGGATCACAAGGGCTTGCCGGCGAGGAAAAGGGCGATTTTGGTGAGGAAGAAGTCGGAGATCAGGATCGATACCGATGAGACGACCACGGCCTGAGTTGTGGCGCGACCAACGCCTTGTGTTCCTCCTCGGACGGTCAGTCCCTTATAGCAACCGATGGTAGCCAGCAAGAAAGCAAAGATGACCGGCTTGGCCATGCCTTGCATCAGGTCCGAAAATTCCAGCGCGTTCAAAGCGCGCGTCCAAAATTCCACGGCACCGATGCGCAGCGTGAAGTAAGAAACGATGAAGCCGCCTGTCAAGCCGACAAAATCGGCCATGGCCGTGAGCAACGGGAGCACACACATGGTTGCGAGCAGGCGCGGCGCAACGAGCTTGCGGTCGGGATCCGTACCCATGGCGCGCATGGCGTCCACCTGCTCCGTCACCAGCATGGAACCAAGTTCGGAAGCCATGCCCGAGGCATTCCGGCCGGCCACCAGCAAGCCGGTGATGGTCGGCCCCAACTCCCGCACCAAAGCGAGCGAGACAATGTCGCCGGTGAGCGATGTTTCGCCAAAGCGCTCGAATTGTGATGCCGTTTGTAGCACCATGACCGCGCCGATGAATGCACCAGTCAGCAAGACGATGGGCAGCGATCCAATGCCGATGATATCCATCTGCTGCAAGAGATCATTAACGTAAAGGGGCGGGCTGAACAGGCTGGCGATGGCGCGAGCAGCGAGGTAGGAGTAGTCCTGGAGGATCTGCACCTGGCGCTTGAGAGGCTCGATCAAAATGGCGAGCGCAGAAGTCTCCTCGGCGTTCATCCATTTGGGTTCAGTCGCCATTCGGCCTCGATGCGGTCAGCACCATTTCGCAAGCGTAACGTTGGGCGCTCGGAAGCGTCAAGGAGCGGGTCTGCCAAGCGCGTCTCTTTACGCTCTTGGCGGGCTCCGATAAAATGCGCAATTCCCTGCCGCCCCGCGCGAGGGCCGAGCACCTGCGTGCCGCGGCACAACCGGAATGCTGCAATTCGCTACCGCAGGAGAGTCGCACGGGCAGGCGCTTATCGCCTGGATTTCAGGGCTTCCTGCCGGACTGCGCGTTGATCTGGAGTTCATCAATGGCGAACTACACCGGCGCCAACTGGGCTACGGACGCGGCGGGAGACAAAAAATCGAGAAGGACCGCGCAGAGGCCCTTGCCGGCGTTCGTCACGGGCAAACCATCGGCGCGCCGATCGCTCTGCGCATCGAAAATCGCGATTGGGCCAATTGGGAACGGGCCATGGCCGTGGAAGATCGTGAGGAAGACCGGCAAGCGCGACGTCCTCTGACGGCGCCGCGGCCGGGCCACGCGGATCTGGCCGGCGCGATCAAATTTGATCTGCACGATGCACGCTACATTCTGGAGCGGGCATCAGCTCGGGAGACGGCGGCACGAGTGGCCATCGGCTCACTGGCGAAGCTGCTTCTGCGCGAATTCGGCTGCGAGATTCTGAGCCACGTGGTGGCCGTGGGGCAGGTGCGCCTAGAGCGGCAGGTGGGCTGGAAGGAGATTCAGGCCGTCTGCGCGAATCTCGATTCGCCGCTGCGCTGCGTGGATGCGGAAACCGAAGCGCGCATGAAGCAGGAGGTCGATCAAGTATTGCGCGCGGGAGATACTGTGGGCGGAATCTTCGAAGTGGTGGCGCATAGAGCGCCGCCCGGGCTCGGAAGCCATATGCAGTGGGACGCGAAGCTCGACGGACAACTGGCGCGCGCAATCATGTCCATTCAGGCGGTAAAGGCCGTGGAGATCGGGGCCGGAGTCACCGCGGCGGGTTCGTATGGCAGCGAAGTGCAAGACGAGATTGCTTATGACGCGGAGAGGCGCCGATTTCGCCGGCCCAGCAACCGTGCCGGAGGCCTCGAAGGAGGTATCACGAATGGCGAAGACGTGGTCCTGCGCGGGTATCTGAAACCGATTTCAACGTTGCGCCGAGGGCTGGGCACGGCCGACCTGGTCACGAAGGAATCGTTACAAGCGGCTTACGAGCGCTCCGACGTCTGCGTAGTGCCCGCCGGCGGCATCGCGGGCGAAGCCATGACGGCGCTGGTGCTCGCAGGAGCGTGTCTGGAAAAATTTGGCGGCGATTCGCTGGGCGAAACGCGGCGGAATTTCGAAGGGTACATGCGCCAGGTCGAGCAATTCTAAGGGCACTCTTGATGGCGCATTTTTAATGGGTAATTCGGATCGGCAGCGGGAAATGCGAGAACGTTTGCGATGATCTATCACGTGGTGAAGTATGGCAATGTCGTACTGGAAAAGGCGGCCAAGCCGGTCGAAAACTTCGACCAAGAGCTGGCAAAGCTGTGCCAAGACATGTTTGACTCGATGTACGCGGCCAATGGCGTCGGCCTGGCGGCGCCTCAAATCGGTATCGCCAAGCGGCTGGCCGTGATCGACGTGACGGTGGGGAAAAATCCTGAAGCCAAGATCGTGCTGGCAAATCCGGAGATCATTCACGCGGAAGGAGAGCAGCGCGAGGAAGAGGGCTGTCTTTCCGTGCCGGGCTTTCGGGGAAACGTCGCCCGGCCGCAGTATGTCACGGTGCGGGCTCAGGATGCCACGGGAAAGACATTTGAAATGAATAGCGAAGGCCTGCTGGCGCGCGCATTCTGCCACGAGACCGATCATCTCGATGGCGTGCTGTTTCTGAAACACCTCAGCCTGCTCAAACGCGATTTGATCCGACGAAGGATTCGCAAGCTGCAGAAAACGGGCCACTGGTAATCGAGCCACAGCTGAACCAGCGAGGGCACGATGCGCATCGTCTTTTGCGGCACGCCGGAATTCGCCGTTCCGACCCTGCGAGAGCTGCTCGCGAATCCTGAATTTGTCGTGGAAGCGGTGGTGACGCAGCCGGACCGGCCGCGCGGCCGCGGCCAGCGCGCTTCGGCATCGCCAGTGAGAGAAGTGGCCGCGGAAGCCAACGCGCGGCTCTATCAGCCCGAGAGCATCAAGTCCGAGGAGGCGCGCGAGTTTTTTGCGAACCTCAAGCCGGATATAGCAGTCATCATCGCGTATGGGCAAATCATTCCGCGGCGGCTGCTGGAGATTCCCCCCTTAGGGTGGATGAATCTGCACGCATCGCTGTTGCCCAAGTATCGCGGCGCGGCCCCTATCGCCTGGGCCATCATCAACGGGGAGCGCCAAAGCGGTCTCACGACCATGCGGCTCGATCCGGGACTCGACACCGGTCCGATTCTGATGCAGCGAGAACTCGAAATCGGCAGCGACGAAACGGCACCGGAACTAGCGAGGCGTATGGCGGGATTGGGAGCGCCGCTGGTTGTGGAATCGCTCCTCAAGTTGGATCGCAAGGAGATCGCGCCGATTCCGCAGGATTCCACGCAGGCCAGTTATGCGCCGATTCTGACGAAGGAGCACGGGCGGATCGATTGGTCGCAAACCGCCGGGGAGATTTATAACCGGATTCGGGGCCTCGCCCGGTGGCCGGGCGCGTTTACCACATTTCGCGGGCGACTTTGCCACGTTTGGGGACGGCCAAGCGCATTGCCCACAACGCCTGGGTGCGCAATCACCTCTGAGGCCGGCACTCTGACCTTAAGCGATGCCGGTATCGAGGTGGTTTGCGGCGGGAATACGCGGCTGCAGCTCGAAGCCGTGCAAATCGAGGGCCGCAAGCGCATCAGCGCGCGAGAATTCGTGAATGGAGCGCGACTGGGCAGCAGCGAGCGCTTCGGAGTCTGACGCACAACTCTCCCGCATCATTTTCGGGGCGGCGAACGAAGGATCCTTCGCTCGTCTAGGATGACAGCGCTTATTGTGGTCTGCGATTAAACTTTCCCCATGGCTATTTCCAGTGCAAGGAGGGTTGCGTTCGATGTTTTGCGGCGCGTGGCCGCCGAAGATGCCTATGCTGCCGATCTGCTGTACGCGGAAATCGAGCCCGGCACAAAGAAAACCGACGCGTCGCTGGCCACGGAACTGACGCTGGGAGTTCTGCGCCAGCAACGCCTGCTCGATTTTCTGCTCGAGCGCTATCTCGAACGCCGTTGTGACCAACTCGATCTGGAAGTCCTCTTGGCGTTGCGGCTCGGACTTTATCAATTGCGCTATCTCGATCGTGTGCCGCAGCATGCCGCGATTCATGAATCCGTGGACTTGGTAAAACGAGCACGCAAGAGTTCAGCGGCGGGGATGGTCAATGCGGTGCTGCGGCGAGCGGCGGCGCAGGCCAGGATAGGCGGCAAGGAACTCGAGAAGCTGATCTTCCAAAGTCTGGCCTCCGCGGGAACGGCGGTCGAGGAGCGGCTGGGGATTCTGCACTCGCATCCGACATGGCTCGTTGCGCGATGGCTTGGCTCATTCGGCGCGAAACGGACGGCGGAATTGCTCGAGGCCGATAACCGGCCGGCGCCGCTCAGCTGCGCCGTGCTCGAAGAAGAAGCGAGCGAGAACATCGCGGAATCGCTACGCGAATCTGGTTTTGAGGTGACTCCGGGGCAATGGCTTCGTGGGGCGCTGCGAATCTCGGGCGGTAATCCGGCCGCGAGCGAGGCCTTTCGCGCCGGGCAGATCAATGTTCAAGACGAAGCATCGCAGATGGTGGCGCATCTTGTGGACGCCCAGGGTTCGCGGACCATCCTCGATGCATGCGCGGCGCCGGGCGGGAAGACAATCATTCTCGCGCGCGCTGCGGGACCGCGCGGCCGCCTGATAGCCGGGGACGTACACGAGCACCGTTTGCGTGTCATTCAACATCAATTGATGCGCACGGGCACTACGAATGTCCACTCGGTCGCTCTGGATGCTAGGAGGCCGTTGCCATTCTCACGGGGATTTGACCGGGTGTTGATCGATGCGCCGTGCTCGGGGACAGGCACGCTTGCGCGGAATCCCGAAATTCGGTGGCGACTCCAACCCGAGGACTTGAACGAGGCGCATCGCTCCCAATTGACGATGTTGCGGAATGCGCTGGCGGCCGCTGACAAATCCGGCCGGGTGGTTTATTCCACTTGTTCGCTGGAGCCGGAGGAAAATGAAAAGGTGGTCGGGGCAGCGCTAGTGGGGGCACCGGGATGGCGCGTGACCGCAACGCAGGCCGCATTGGCGCCACATTTGCGCGAAGCAGCGGCAGCGGAAAAGTTTTTCGCGGACGACGGATTTTTTCGCACTTTTCCGCCAGAGCACGGGACCGACGGATTTTTTGCGGCGGTATTGGCAAGCGGGTAGACGACTCGGACACGAAACGGAAAAACCCAGGGGCTGGCGATTTCATAGACGACAACGGCTGCAGGAGGTCCCTCGCTCCGGTTCGTCGCTCGGGACGAGCATCTTGCTCGGATGCTCGATTGAGGTCGCAGCATGGTCATGCTACTGTGATTGACGCATGAACGGCGAGAGCGTACCGCACCCGTCCATCGAGAGATGGCGAGAACAGTTGGAACGGGTGTTGCGCGCCTCGGTTTTGGTCTTTGTCCTCGCGGCTGCGGGTTTTCTCAGCGCCGTGACGACCATCCGCATCGCCATTCGAGGGCGCATCGTGAGCATGCCAAATTTGGTCGGGCAGCCGGCGCCCGAGGCGCAGCGCATGCTTGCCACCCGCGGCCTGCAATTGCGCGTGGCCGACCGTGTGTATAGTCCGCTGCCAGTGAACGCGGTGGTCCGGCAGAGTCCTCCAGCCGGCGAAGAGATGAAGATTTCGCAAGACGCTCACGTAGTCTTGAGCCTTGGCCAGCAGACCGTGACGATTCCTGATCTGGAAGGGCAATCGATGCGCGCTGCGCGGATCAGCCTGCTGCAGTCGGGATTGCAGCTCGGAGAAATAACGACAATTTATCTTCCCGGAACGCAGCCCGATATCGTCCTGAAGCAGGACCCGCCGCAAGGGACGACGGCGTCCAGCCCGCACGTTGACTTGCTGGTTTCCAGCGCCGGTCGCTTGCCGTTTTACGTGATGCCCAGCGTGGTGGGCCTTGAACAACAGGAAGCGAGCCGAACGCTGGCGGCAGCAGGACTGAAAATCGCGAAGCTAAACCACATTGCGCAAGCCGGAGCCCCGAAAGGCACGATCGTGGGGCAAAATCCGCCCGGCGGGGAACGCATCCCCGGCGACACGACGGTGGAACTGGGTGTCGCGGAGTGAAACTCGAGATAATGCCCAAAGGGCCTGGAACGGCGAAAATCCCGCGAAAATCAGGCAGAGTGCAGTATCCGCTATGATAGAATTGCACAGGTGAGCGTGTCGGCTGCTGTTGAGGTCGCCCCGTCGATTCTAGCGGCGGATTTTGCCTGCCTGGGCGATGCCATACGTGCGGTGGAGCGGGGCGGGGCTTCCCTGCTGCACGTGGATGTGATGGATGGTCATTTCGTCCCCAATATTTCCATCGGCGTTCCGGTAGTCGCATCTCTGCGCAAGGCAACCAGGCTTCAGCTGGACGTGCATCTTATGATCGAAAACCCGGAGGAATATATCGAAGCGTTTGCCAAAGCAGGCGCGGATATGATTTCCGTACATCAAGAGGCTACGCCGCACCTGGACCGCGCCCTTGCGATGATTCGCGACCACAGCTGCAAGCCGGGAGCCGTGATCAATCCGGCCACTCCGGTGATGATGCTTTCCGAAGTGCTGGGGAAGGTTGATCATGTGCTGGTCATGTCGGTTAATCCGGGATTCGGCGGGCAGGCGTTCCTTCCCGAGGCTACCGAAAAAATAAGGGAGTTGCGGGAGATTCGCGATCGGCATCATCATAGCTACCGAATCGAAGTGGATGGGGGGATCGGACCGGAAAATGTGGCAGCGGTGGCCCGTGCAGGCGCAGAGATTTTGGTGGCCGGCACGTCGGTATTCCACACCGCTGACCCGGCGGCGGCGGTTCGCGAGATGGCGCATTTAGCCAATCAGGCTTTGGCGCAAAAAGTAAGAAAGGTTGTCTAAAGCGGATGCACGCCACATACAACTGGCCGGCTGCGATTCTAGCCGTAATGCTCTTCGCGGGCTGCGCAGCAAGAAAAACGACCGCCTCTAAGCCGGAGACAAACGAATCGGCCGAGGCCGACAAGCTTTTGTACGAACGGGCGCTGAACGACCTGCAACACAATCGATTCGAATTGAGCCGGCTGAGCATGGAGACACTCATCAATACCTATCCCGACAGCGAGTACCTGGCCAAGGCAAAACTCGCCATCGCCGATTCCTATTTCAAAGAAGGTGGGACCACCGGCTTGACGCAGGCAGTCGCGACGTATCAGGATTTCATCACGTTTTTCCCATTCCTAGATGAGGCCGCCTATGCGCAGATGCAGATCGGCATGGCGCATTATCGGCGCATGGAAAAAGCGGACCGGGACCGGACCGAGGCACTCGAGGCCGAGGCCGCCATCCAAACGTTTATGCAGAAGTACCCCCATACGGAATTGGCGCCCAGAGCCGAACAGCGGTTAAGGGAGGTGCAGGAAGTTCTGGCCGACGGCGACTATCGCATTGCCACGTTCTACTACATCCGGCGAATTGATAAGGCGGCAGCTCCCCGGCTACTCGATCTGGTGAGTCGCTATCCGCTGTATAGCCAAGCGGACCGGGCGAATTGGATGCTGGCTTCGATCTACGAGCGCAACGAACACAATGACGTTGCCTCGACGTACTACGCGCGATTAGTGAAGGAGTATCCTCTCTCGCCACTGGCAGGCGCGGCTAAAGCCAAGCTCGTCAAATTTGGCGCTCCTGTGCCGCAACCCGACCCCACCGCCCTGGCGCGCATGCAAAAAGAGCAAGAGATGCCGCGCGAACGGCCTGGTTTCCTGAAACGGCCCGGCGAGCTTCTCAAGTCCGGACCAGACGTCAGCGCGGCGGCGAGGGTGGGGATGCCAAACTTAACGCCACAAACCGAAGATGCCACCGATACGCTCGCCCCGGGGGCAGGGCTGAGTGTCGTCGCGGCAGGCGGTGCTTCCAAAGGGAGCGGCGGCACGGGGGCATACGTCCAAACGGTCTCACCCGGTACGTCCGATCCTCCGGCTGGCTCGTCAAGGAGCGCGGCTAGCACCGGACCTACAGCTGCGCCCAATGACCCATCGGCGGGCGGTCAGGCCGACCCAGTTGGTACTACTGCTGGACAGAGCGCGAATGGCAACGCTGATCCGCCCAGTCAGACCAGTCAAGGAACGACTCAGGGGGCCAACCAAGGGGAATCTTCTAGCAAGAAAAAAAAGAGCAAAAAGCAGGCCCAGCTTCAGCCTCAGTAGAAATCTCCACAATTGAGCGAAATGCGAGGTTACGCTCCCGCACATCCATGAGCGAAGCTCGTTGACTCGTTTTTGCGCCGGTGCTCCAATAGGCCAAGCTGACGACAGCGCCAGTGTCTTGAAAGCGCGGTCGGAGCAGGTGTCGAACCAAGGAGCGCCCGGTGTCTCGCATACTCGTGGCCGACGACAATAGCAACATTCAGAAGATGGTTGCTTTGGCCCTGAAGGACGAGGGCATCGACGTCGTCGCAGTTGGGAATGGCGATGCTGCCATGCGGAAGATCCCAGACCTCCGCCCCGATCTCGTTCTCGCCGATATTTTCATGCCCGTGCGCAACGGCTACGAAGTTTGCGAGTTCGTTAAGAGCGACTCGCGCTATATGAGTACGCCTGTGGTGCTGTTGGTTGGCGCGTTCGACCCACTCGACGAGCAAGAGACGCAGCGCGTGCGCGCCGATGGCGTCTTGAAGAAACCCTTTGTTCCCCCCGACCCCTTGATCAACATGGTCAAAGCGCTGCTGGCAAAATCGAACGGGCAAAAGCCTGCGTCCGTCGCAGCGGCGACGCCGGTTAAACCCGCACTGGCTGCGCAGACGACGCCTGCTCCCAGTCAACCAACTCCAAGCAGTGGGACTTATGCAGCAACTGTGGAAGAATTGCAGCAACCAGAGCCGCCCGCGCTCAAAACAGCAGCTCTACATAGCCAGTCTCAAGCCGTCAAGGAGGAGGACTCGGACGAGGTAGTAACAGCGCCGCGCGATCCAAACCTGGGCGAACCGTTTTGGGCGGCGCCGGCGGAACAGGGAGAGCCCGAGGAGAAATCCGAGACCGAGACCGAGCCAGAGGACATGATCGATATGCACTCCTTTGGCAGAGGGGAGCCCGCTGTCGAAGAAGATGAGGAAACTCCTTTTCGATCAGACTCGCCCCTACTCGGGGGCAATGGGTTCGACACTGGTGATCAGGAGACCATCGTTTCGCAAAATGAAAATGAAGAGGTTAGTCCGCCGGAAAGGAATCCTTCGGAACCCGCAAGGATAGATGAAGACGAAAGTAACGCGGTCGTAGCTCGTTCCAAGGACGAGCCGCCGTCTTCGTCTGCACCTTCCGAAACCTCGGCTGAAATTTTCAAATTTGACCCGACGCTTACCTTCTTGGGCCAGACGCAAAATGCGCCGACGTACGAGGAATCAGGTGCAGCAGATCACCCTCATTTCGTGGAGTCGAAGGCTCTGGAGTCGCCGGTGGATAGTGCAATGCTTTCCTTGCCTGCCGTGACGGACTCAAGTGTCGGGGCGCTCGTCAAAGCAGTAGAGCCACGCGGTACTCATGATCAAGTTGGGCCCCTCGTGGCGGAATTATCGCCGCTACCGAATCGCGAAGCGGTGATGACTGCCGCGACCGAGGCCGTCCGGCTGGCGTTTTCGGAGCTGAATACGCTGCCAGGCTCTGGCTCTTCAGAACAAGCTTCCAATCGAAGTGCCAGCGAAACGGCACAGAGGGATTCGCTGTCTGCTTCTGCGCCAGGCGCCACGCCGACTTCTCCCCCCCCGGAAATGATCGACGCAGTCGTGAACCGACTGCTCGAACGCATGCAGCCCCGAATCATGGAAGTGGTGAATCGGGAAGTGCTGCGCCCGGCAATCGAGGCAATCGTTCGCCAAGAAATGAAAAAGGGCTGAATCTAAGGTTACTTTCGCCGTATCGTGGTGTTCCGCTTCGAACGACTTAACCCGCAGGGCCATTCGTTTTGTCAGGGCACCCGTGCGAACGCCTTGAGGCTACCTCGTAGCGGGTTCGGCGACCGTTTTCTTATATTCTTCGGCCTCGGACGGGGCGCAGATCATCTCGCGGATGTCGAAACTTGCCGGTTGCCGCCGTAAGATGAACTTGTTGAGGCCCAACCAGGGTTCCTTATAGGCCTTGGGATCGTCGATTTTAACGGTGAGCTCTAAAGTATCCTCATCCACGCGATGATAGATTTCCTCAACGCGCATATCAGCACTGTGCGGGTCGCCGGCATTATCGAGCCAAGTTCTTTCGTCCAATCCTACCGTATTCACAACGAACGTGTAGTCATCCTGCCAGTGACCGACGGAGTAACCATACCACCTTGGTTCGGGATCTTTGGGCAACTCGCGACCGTCGGTCCAGATGGCCCGCCAGACCTTTTGGTATTCGTATAACATCAGGATCTGATCGGGGGTCTGGGCAATCCTAAACGGCCGCAGTTCGAAAAATAAATTGCGCGGAAAACCAGCCGGATCGCAACCATCGAGCGGATCATTGATCAGGCCGAGGCTGACCTTTCGGGGGCCGTCGCCGGGCTTGTACGTATTGGCCATTTTTTCGCCCCATTCCGTAAATGGGGCATGGCTTTTAACTCCAGTGGGCTGGATTCCGGCCGCGAAAGCGTCCCAAATTCCGCTGATGTCGCGGCGCGGTGCCGGGCCGGAAGATGGTCGCGCTTGCTTAGGCGCAATGCTTGGGGTATTCCAAAGTGCCGCAGGTGCTGCATTCTGATTTTGTGCGGCCCTCGATTGCTGTGCTCGAGTCGCGGAGCTGGGGACGAGGCAAGGGCACAGCACAGCCGCCGCAGGAAGGACAAGAGTCAGCAATCGCCTCGACATTGTGTGAACCTCCTTGCGAAGATAGCCGCAGGCCGTAAGCTCAAACTCTGCTGCGCAACCGCCTTGTGGAGCGCACGTCCCTGGACCTCCGGCGTCAACGCACGCCTCCGTGGATTGTTCGGCATGCCACTATTTGGAAGAATCCGCCGGCTTAGGCGCGTCGACCTCCGGCCCAAATACTCCTGGGATCCGCGTGCCCAATGTCTGGCCGTTCGCAAGCACAACCTGCATGACACGCCCAATAGGCGCGCCATTCTTGACAGGCTGCAGAGTGACGGTAACGTGATCGCCGGGCTTGAAGACTTGCCTGCTCCAGCCGAGATTGGTCATGTCCGCTGGATTGCTCGTTTCGGCAATCCAATGGGCGACATTGCCTTTGTCATCCGCCGCGTCGAATTTCAACCAGCAATGGGGATTTGCCCAAACCCATTCCGTGACCGTCGCCTTCATGTTGAGCTTCTTATCAATATCAAAATTCGAGTTGCCATGATGAGCAAAAAGCGGGGCAGTGATCAGCAATCCCAGTCCCAGAAGAACGACGATGTGCTTAGTCTTCACGCCAGACCTCCTGTGCGCTGGTCCTTGCCGAGAGGCTCGGCCGCGATGGCCTATTGTAGGAGAGCCTTAACCATAGTCCAACTGCAATTATAGTGTGGCCAAGCACCAGAATCCCGTGATTCGAACGATTCTTGCGAACAGCCGCGGACTAGACTCCAAATCCTTGAGCTAGCTAGAGAGTCCGCGTCTGCAACGTGCAGCTTCGACGGCAGGACGTGCTCATTTTGCAAAAAAAGAATTAGAGCAAAGGGCAAACCACCTTTTCGTTTCCAGGCTATCTGCGTTTCCAGAACTGATTCCAATTTGACCCCTCCCGGCGCGCTCCTTATAGTAAGTCGTTTATTGTTTGAGCGAAGCCCGCAAGCAGGACTGGAGAACGCACGTGCCGGGAGATTCACCAAGAGCGAGTTCTGAAGGGATGCCCCAAGGCGCTGAATTCCCCAAGGTTTATGAGCCGGGGCTGATTGAGCCACGCTGGGCCAAAGCCTGGGTGGACGAGGAGCTCTTTCGCGCAGATGCAGGCGCTTCGGGAGGCGTGTTCTCGATCGTAATTCCGCCACCGAACGTGACCGGGTACATCCACATCGGCCACATGCTCGAGCACACGCAAATCGACGCGCTCACGCGCTGGCACCGCATGCGCGGAGAGCGCACGCTGTGGCTGCCGGGCATGGATCATGCGGGCATCTCTACGCAAGTCGTCGTGGAACGCGAGCTAGCCAAGCAAAACCTGACGCGCAAAGGGCTGGGGCGAGAAGAGTTCGAGCGGCGCGTTTGGGAATGGAAAGAGCACAGCGGCGGCACGATCAAAAAGCAGATGATTCGCCTGGGCGACTCCTGCGACTGGTCGCGCGAAAGGTTCACGCTCGATCCACCACTCTATCGCGCCGTTCTGGAAGCCTTTCTGCGGCTGTACCGCGAAGGGCTGATCTATCGCGGCCGCTATATTGTGAACTGGTGCCCGCGATGCCAGACCGCCTTGAGTGACCTCGAAACCGTGCACGAGGAACGCAACGCGCACCTCTGGCACATTCGCTATCCGCTAGTTGGTTCGAGCGAATCACTCGTCGCAGCCACTACCCGTCCGGAAACGATGTTGGGCGATACGGCAGTGGCCGTAAATCCCGGGGACGAACGGTACAAGCACCTGATCGGCAAGAAGCTTCGACTTCCGCTGATGAATCGCGATATCCCAGTGATCGCGGATGCTGCGGTGGACCGTGAATTCGGCACCGGAGCGGTGAAGGTCACCCCTGCGCATGACCCGAACGATTTCGAGATAGGACGCCGGCACAAGCTTCCCGAGGTCGACGTGATGACCGAAGACGGACGTATGAATGCGAACGCGGGGGCCTACGCCGACCTCGATCGGTTCGAAGCACGCAAGCGCGTGGTAGCCGATCTGGAATCACAAGGCTTGCTCGTCAAAGTAGAGGATCACACCCTCGCGGTAGGTGTTTGCGATCGATGCAAGACCGTGGTCGAGCCGCGCATCTCTACGCAATGGTTTTGCAAAATGCGACCCCTGGCTGATGCGGCCATAGCAGCAGTCAAGGAAGGACAAGTCCAGATCGTTCCCGATAATCAGCGCAAAATTTTCACCGATTGGCTGGCCAATATCCGCGATTGGTGCATCTCGCGTCAGCTCTGGTGGGGCCATCGCATTCCGATCTGGCACTGCCCTTGCGGTGGCATCACGCCCGCGCGCGATTCGCGAGTGGCTATCGTTGATGGCCGAGCCCAGCCCGCCAGCCCGCCCGAAAAATGCGCTCAATGCGGCGGCGGAAGGCTCGAACAAGACCCGGACGTGCTGGATACGTGGTTCAGCTCGGGCCTCTGGCCCCTCTCTACGCTCGGCTGGCCGGACGATACGCCGGACCTGCGGGCATTTTATCCCACCATCCTGCTCATCAGCGGCTACGACATCCTGTTCTTCTGGGATGCACGCATGGTCATGCTGTGCCTGCATCTCGCGCAAGGGAAGACGCCCGCCGAACGAATCCCCTTCCGTACGCTTTATTTGCACTCGCTGGTGCGCGACGCGCAAGGGCAAAAGATGTCCAAAATGCGTGGCAATGTGGTGGACCCGCTCGAATGGATGGAAAGGTACGGCACCGACGCACTGCGTTTCACGCTGGCCATAAAAGCAGCGCCGGGTACTGATATTGCGCTCAGCGAAGAAGCCGTCCTCGGCTATCGCGCCTTCGCCAACAAAATCTGGAACGCGGCGCGATTCGTCTTCGTGAATCTGGATAAATTTCAGTCCGCCACTGGAATAAGCATCGAAGAACTGGCAGCGCCGCCGGTTCGCGCTGCTGCGCCGTATCCCGCGGGAAAAGAAGTTAGCCTTGCGGACCGCTGGATTTTCTCACGGCTGGCGGAGGCCATCGCCACGGTCGACGATGCACTGGAGAATTTTCGTTTTCATGATGCCGCGCACATTGTTTATCACTTCTTCTGGGGCGATTTCTGCGATTGGTATATCGAGTGGGTGAAGCCGGCAATGGCGGACGCGGATCGCAATATTGCTGTGCCCGCCTGGCGCAATCTTTTTGCCCTATTCGAAGCGGCTCTACGGCTGCTGCATCCGTTTATGCCTTTTCTCACTGAGGAATTGTGGCACCGGCTTCCACAACATGCGCCCGAAAAAGACAAAAACGCGCGATCGATTGCTTTGCAGCCGTTCCCGCGGCCTGCACCGCGATGGTCTGATCGCGACGCGGAGCAAGAAGTGAAAATATTGCAGGAGGTGATCGTAGCAGCGCGCAATCTTCGCGCAGAACTCAAGCTTGATCCCAAGCGCCGCATCGCTGCGGATTTCGCTCCTGCGACATCAGTGGTGCGCGAGGTGGTGGAGGAGAATC
>QHYS01000017.1:76967-103884 GCA_003223325.1 Acidobacteriota bacterium | reverse complement strand
TGCCCTTTTCCGATGCCAAGCTAGAGCCTACGGCTGGGCCAGTGCGCTCGACGGCGCAGTTCGATCTGCGCATCGCCTACGGTGAAGGTGCCGAAGCGGGAGCAGAAGTCGCGCGTTTGCGCAAAGAAAAGGAACGCCTGGCGCGCGATCTGGAATCAAAACAAAACCGCCTGGCGGACGAGACTTTCCGCAGCCGCGCGCCCGCGGAAATCGTGCGCCAGCTCGAAGCTACATTTGCGGAACGCCGGCTGGAATTCGACAAGCTGACGGAGCGCCTGGCGCTGCTCGAAGCCCATGATCGACACCGGGCTCCGTGACAAAGTAGTGGTGGTCACGGGGGCGAATAATCCTCACGGAATAGGTGCCGCTGTGGCCAGGGCGTTTGTCATGCAAAAAGCGAAAGTGTTCCTTCATTACCATTTAGGCATTGCGGTCAACTCCGTCTCGCTGGGGCCGGTGCAGACCGGTTGGATCACACCGGAACTGGAGAGAGAGATTTTGCCGACGATTCCGTTGGACAAGGTAGGCAATCCGGAGGACGTCGTCGACGTAATTGTCTTCCTGGCGTCGGACCAGGCGCGATGGGTAACGGGGCAGATAATTTATGTCGGCGGCGGCCATCGGATGTGAGGATGTGACGAGCCCACCTAACAAGCCGACTAAGCAACTTTGGCGCGCTAGGTAGTGGTGACGCGCTCCATGGCCACGGGAAAGCTTTCTGGAACGACCGGCCGCTCCGACCGAGCTGGCACGACTGACCGGCGGATCGACGCCCTGCTGACGCTGCTTTCGGAGAATCCCACGGTCGTCATTAGCGGCGAGAAAATCGCGCGGCACATCGGCGTGAGCCGCTCGGCGGTATGGCTCTGGACACACCGTCTGCGGGCGCTGGGCGTGCGCGTAAAGGGCCATCCGCGGACGGGCTATCGCATCGAACGGGTACCCGACGTGCTCTCCCCCAGTTTGCTGCGGCGGCGCCTGCGTGATTCGCCATTCGGGAAGCGCATCTATCACTACTTCAAAACGGCTTCTACCAACAGCATCGCTCTCGATCTCGGACACGCTGGTGAACCTCACGGAGCGATCGTCCTTGCGGAAGAGCAGACCGGCGGCCGGGGCCGGGCCGGCCGCAGCTGGCATTCCGAAAAGACGAACGGAATCTATATGAGTGTGCTGCTGCGCTCGCAAATTTCGCCCATCGTCGCGCCAGTGATCACGCTGGTCGCGGGGCTGGCCGTGCGGGATGCGGTGCAGGAAGAAACCGGTGTGGCGGGCGACCTACGTTGGCCCAACGATGTGCTGGCAGACGGAAAAAAATTCTCCGGCATCCTGACGGAAATGTACGCGAAGCCGAGCCAGGTGCGATTCGTGATCGTGGGCATTGGCATCAACGTCAACCACACCGCGATGCCTGCCGAGCTGACACGAGTCGCGACTTCGCTTCGCCTCATCACCGGAAAACCAGTCTCGCGCTTGCAATTGCTTGTGCGGTTGCTGCGTCGCCTAGACAGCTACTACAATCGGTTTTTAGCTGAGGGCTCCCGGCCCATCCTAGCCCGCTTCGCCGAGGTATCCACATACGCGCGCGGCAAGCGCGTACGCATAACCACGGGAGGCGAATCCTACGTCGGGACGAGTGACGGGCTGGAACCAAACGGGCTTCTCCGCGTCCGCCGCGACGATGGGAAGACCGCAGTGGTCATCTCCGGCGATGTTTCCGAGGCGAATTGATGCTGCTGGCGGTTGACGTTGGCAATACCAATACAGTGCTGGGCGTCTTTCGCGATAAAGATCTGATCGCCAATTGGCGGCTGACCACAGCGCGGGATCAGACGGTCGACGAATACGGAATCCTCACGCGCGATCTGTTTACCATCGCCAAGCTCGATCCTCAGGAAATTCTCGGCGTCATCATCAGCTCGGTTGTGCCTCCGCTCAACTCCACGCTTGCGGGAATGGCCGAGCGATATCTTCATACGAAGGCACTCTTCGTCGAGCCGGGCATCCGCACGGGCATGCCGGTGCATTACGATAATCCGCAGGAGGTGGGCGCGGACCGCATCGTTAACAGCATCGCCGCATACGCGAAATACGGCGGGCCCTGCATCGTGGTCGATTTTGGGACGGCCATCAATTTCGACGTTGTCTCGGAACGCGGCGAATACCTGGGTGGCACGCTCGCTCCCGGAATCGGCATTTCCGCCGAGGCGCTTTTTTCGCGCGCAGCGCGGCTCTGGCGCGTGGAGATTCGGGATCCGGGCAAAATTATCGGCACGAACACGGGGCAGTCAATGCAAGCGGGTCTTTTCTATGGCTTCACGGACCTCGTGGACGGAATTTTGGAGCGCATCAAGAGTGTGATCGGCAAAGATACGCCCGTGATCGCTACGGGCGGACAGGCGTCCTTGATCGCGCAGGCCTCACGGCATATCCAGCAGGTGGACGAATTTCTTACGCTGGAAGGGCTGCGCATTATCTGGGAACGCAATCAGCCATCCCGTCGTGCTGCGCCGTCGGCGGAACAAGCAACCGTAGCCGGGCCCGTGCGCGCCGCCGCAGCAAAATCGGCCCGAAAGCGGGAATCGTAGAACACTGCTGATGGATTCTTTCAACTACTTCAATTACTTCACGGAAATCGAAGAATACTTCTGGCGCAAACGCGGCGCACATCTTCTGGTTTCGCCGCTGGATTGGGCCATCGTGGAGACGTGGCAAAGAGCAGGAATTCCGTTGGAGGCCGTGCTGCGCGGCATCGATAGTGCGTTTGAAAGTTATCATCGCTCGCGGCGTGACGTGGGAAGGCCGCTCAAGAGTCTGGCGTACTGCGTCGATGCAGTGCTCGACGCCGCCGCGGAAAAGCAGGAGACATCCGCGGGTGCCGGGCCCGAGCCGAAACGAGCTGCGAGACAGACAGAGCCGTTTTCACGCGAAGAGTTGCGCAACTTTCTGCGTGGCAATATCGAGAAAATGGAGCAAGCTTCGCAGCGGCTTGATTCCTCGGACGCCGAACTGGCGCGTCGAATTGGGCAAGCTCGGGCCAGCATCGCTGATCTGATACCCTTGCTCGATTCGCCCGGCTATCTCGACCTCGAGAACCTGGAACGGCGTCTGAGCGCCGCGGAAGAAAAGCTTGGCGCCGCACTTCTAGCCGCTGCGGATGAGAACATGATTGTTAAAATCCACACCGACCTGGACCGGCAACTGGCCCCTTACCGCCGGCGCATGTCAGCCGAGCAACTGGGCCAGCTCGAGAGGCAATACACACAGAAGCGCCTGCTGGAGCGATTCGGGCTGCCACGGCTCAGCCTTTTTTACCTCAGCTGAAACGAATTCTCATGCCACATCCGATCAACGTGCGAATCGAAAAGTTGGTCTATGGAGGCGAGGGCCTCGCGCATCACGAGGGCCATACCGTGTTTGCTCCCTTCGTTCTGCCGGATGAGAGCGTCTCCATCGAGCCCGTGGAGACGCGCAAGAAATTCATTCGCGGCCGGGTGGCACAGATCAAGACGCCTTCGACCGATCGCGCCGTACCGCCGTGCCCCTACTTCGGTGTTTGCGGCGGTTGCAACTACCAGCATATCCCCTACGAATTGCAGCTTCGCTACAAGGCCGAAATCCTTCGCGAAACGCTTTCGCGCCTCGGGCGGCTGCAGTGGGACGGCCCGATCGTGCCCCATGCCTCCCCGCCTTTTGGTTATCGCAATCGCGTCCAATGGAAAATTGCGCGCGATGAAGGCGGCTCATTTGAAATCGGATATTTTCAGGCAGGTTCGCAAAAGCTCTGCGCCATCCGGCAATGCCCGATTGCCTCACCGCGGCTGAACGAGGCTCTCGGCGCGATCGTAAACTTATTGCCATCAGGCAAGCTGTCGGCGGGTGTAGAGATAGAGGTTTTTGCCGATCAAGACGACACTAGGCTCCTCCTGAATGCCGCGATGGACGCCGCTCCTGCAGAAACGGCGGCGTTGCTCCGTTCGGCGCTGCCCTCGGTTGATACGCTCCTGATTCACGATCAGCGAACGGATCGCTTTGAGCTTTCGGGGCCGGGCCACATCGATTATCGCGTCGGGGACCATAACTATCGCATCGGACATCTCTCTTTCTTTCAGGTGAACCGCTTCGTTCTGGATGATCTCGTGCGCAGTGTCATTGGTGAGGCACGAGGGAAGCTCGCTCTAGACCTTTTTGCCGGCGTCGGGCTTTTCAGCGTGCCACTCGCGAATCGATTTGAACGGCTAATCGCCGTGGAATCGAATATCGCCGCGGCTCGCGATCTCCAGGCCAATCTTCAAGCGAGTGGCGCGGCTTCACCAAATTTGCGGCAGACGACCGTAGAAGCTTTTCTCGAGCACTGGCATGAGCGGCCCGACCTTGTTGTACTCGATCCGCCCCGAACGGGAGTGGCCGCGCGGGCGCTCGCTCGCTTGATCAAGATCGCGCCGGAAGAGATTGTCTATCTTTCCTGCGACCCGGCCACGCTCGCCCGCGACCTAGCCATTCTCGCCGGGGAAACGCAGAATCCACGCGGTTATCGGATCAGTGAACTTCACCTTGTCGACATTTTCCCTCAGACTTATCATATCGAGGCTTTGGTGCGACTTTCGCGTCGCGCATGAAGCTTCCCGACCTGCTGATCGTGATCTTCGTTGCTGCAGGAGTCCTGGCGGCGCCCCCGATTGCTGTTCCACCCAAGCATGGCCTCCATCTGTCGCTCGGCATTGCGCTGTGCTGCATCGCCACAAGATTTGGACTTGTCGAATGGCGATCCCGGCGCCTTCGATTATCGCGGGGCCCTCCAGCAACAAGGGATAAACCTCACGGCAACGCTGCGGTATCCGGCCTTCTTTGGGTGGGACGAGATGAGGATGCCGCTAGCTATCGCAATGTACTCGCAGAAGCCCAGTCCAAGGCCGTGCCTGTGATTCATGTCTTAGAGGCGAGCGCTTCGATTGGGCTGGCGTGCGCGTGATCGTTCTCTGGCCCGACTCAAGCGATCCGACACGCGCGCGCAACGACGATTCCCTTGTCTGGCGTCTTGAGGATGGCGAGGATTCATTCCTGCTGACCGCTGACATCGAAGGCGCAGTGGAACGCAGCATCCTGGCAAACAGTGATGAGCTCGGCAAAAAGTTCCTAAAAGTGCCGCACCATGGCGGAAGAACGTCAAGCACCGCTGCGTTTCGAGAGCCCGTTCACCCGGTGATCGCCGCTATATCTGTCGGCGAGGCAAACCCGTATGGTGATCCGAACCCAGAAACAACGGAGCGAATCCTCGCTCAAGGAGCGCGTCTGTATCGCGATGGCGCCGTGACCATCACCAGGGACGGCCAGTCGATGAACGCTCACTCGTTTCGCAGCTCTGCAAATCCTTGCTCGGAACTCTCTTCTCTGCACTGCATCCCCAGCAAAAGTGCCGGTCTTCTAGTCCTGGTCAGGAATCTAATTTGCAGCTGTGAAACCAGCTCTGCAGAGCTTTCTTGCTGCAAGTTAGGGCAGTCACTATAATCTTTTGGAAGGGTTCATGAATTCCATTCAGCCAGTTTCTCCAACCAACGCGGAAATTGACGAAGAATCAAGACGGGTTCGCCGCCTGCGCATTGTGGTCAATCTTTCGCTAAGCATCATCGCTCAAGGAAACTTGCCTTATGAGGAGGCGCAGGAGATCGCCGCTTCGGCGCCCAGACTGGCGGAGACACTGTTTCCAGGTAAGGGCGAAGTCTATGATTTGCTTTACCGCCCGAAATTCCGTCGACTGATTAACGAAGTTTACCGCCTGCAGTAAGTCGTATTCTCACTATTTCCGCCAAGCGGCCAGAGCCAAGAGCACCGCAATCGTCATTGCGGCTCCGATGGCGGCGTAGTATTCACGATTACGCATATACTGCGCGAAGGAAAACTGCGCGTCACTCGTGGAAGTCTTCACCCGCAGTCTCGGCCAGAATAGCGGCACGCTAGCCGCGTAATCATCAAACAACTTGCCGTATTGTTCGCGGAGCTCCGATTCTTCGCGGCGCATTACCTGGGCGTAAAAAACGCCGAAATACAGCGCCACCAGAGTGGCTGCAAGCCACGAGCGGCCGGCCAAGGCAAATCCCCCTGCGATCAGGCCGCTGCCAAAATATAGGGGATTCCTCGTGCGCGCGTACGGGCCCGCCAGCGCGAGCGCTTCTCGCTTACGCAAGTGCCCGGCGGCGGCCGCGCGAATCAGCACACCCAGCGTGGCAAGAACAGAGCCGATGAGAATCGAGCGTAATGTGGGGCGAGCCAGCCAGAGGCAGAGCACCGCGGTGGGATAACCCAGAGGCGCCCGCCAGCGTGTCCATGCTGGCCCCGGAGCGTTCATGCCTCGAGGCTGCCCCCTCGCTCGGAAAAAACGACCCATCTGCGAAGCTGCGATGATTTCTTATGCATGAGAGAGCGTGCGGAGTCGCGCCAGCAGATCGCGCGTGGAGTGCTGCTTGGGATCACCTACGATGGCGATGCGCACGCCGAGGCGCCGGGCGGTTTCGCGCTCGGGTACGGTCTCGATCGTGTAATCGGTTCCCTTTGCGTGGACGTTCGGTCGCAGGAGCGAGAGCAAGCGCGTCACGTCGGGCTCTTCGAATACCACCACGTAACTGACGGCGGCAAGACCGGCAACGAGACGTGCGCGCGCTTCGGCGGAAAGTATCGGGCGGCCCTCCCCCTTCAACGATCGTACGCTCGCGTCGGAGTTGACCGCCACGACGAGCACGTCTCCTTCACGGCGTGCCCCTTCGAGGTATCGGGCATGCCCGACGTGCAGCACATCGAAGCAGCCATTGGCTAGCACGATTTGCTCTCGGCGACTTTTGTGCGCGCGAAGCTTGAGGGCCAAGGCCTCAAGCGGCAGAATTTTATTTCGGGTGTCCATTCTAGCGCGCAGGGCTCCCCTTATCGGTGACTCTGGCGCTACTGCAGCCGGGCTCTGCGCATTTCTGGTTCGCATCCGATCGAATCGCCGCTTCAAGTTCTTCACGCGTCACCGTTGCCGTGCCGCGCTTCATGACCACGATACCTCCCGCATAATTGGCGATCCGTGCAGCTTGCAGCACCGTTGCGCCTGCCGCCAGGGACAGCGTGAACGCTGCAATCACCGTGTCTCCCGCGCCGGTGACATCAACCGCCTGATCGCTGCCAAACACGGCTAGCGGCTGCGGCGCTCGCCCCCGTTCGAAGACAGTCATGCCGTGGCGCCCGCGAGTGACCACCAGAGCGCTCAGATTCAGCCGTGCCATCGTACGCCGCGCGAAAGCGTCGAGCTTGGACGCATCTCCGCCGATCTTCGCATGGTGGGCGGTCTCGATTTCCGCCTCATTTGGAGTTGCCACCGTCAAATCGAGTCCCACGTATTCGTGAAGCCGGTAGCGGGAGTCCAGCGCGGCGTGGTGCGCCCATCGCTTGCGGCCTCGAATGCTCGCGACGATTTCCGGCGTGGCCGAACCGTATCCGTAATCGGAGATGAGAACTGCAGAAGCGTCGCCGAGCCTCTCGCGCGCGTTGCGCACGAGCGTTTCGCTTGTGGCGTCCGACAATCCGTCGGGCTCGCGGTCAACTCGCAACACTTGCTGTTGCGCCGTATGTGGCCAGCCTGCTAAGAAGCGCGTCTTTGTGGGAGTCGTCCAGCCGCTTTTGTGAACGAGCCCCGAACCATCGACCTTCTTTTTACGGAAATATTCCGCCAGCGCATCGCCAGCAGCATCGTCACCCAAGGTGGCTACAGCATGCACCCGCGCGCCCAGGTCCGCCAGATTATTCACCGCATTGGCGCCTCCTCCGGGCAACATATGCATTGCCCGGCGCCGCAAAATGAGCACGGGCGCTTCCCGGGAGACCCGGGAGATTTCACCAAAGACGAATTCGTCTGCTACAAAATCACCTAAAACCAAGATGGTCTGCCTTGAGAACTGTTCGATGAACCCGATCAGCCGCGCCAGATCTGTGCCACGCTCCCCGGTCACGTAACTTCCTCGAGGATCGCGTCCACGGCTTGCAAAAGGTCCTCCACCACAGAGTCCGGCTGGCGCGGCCACTCCTGCCGGTGCAATTCATATTCGCCGCGGCCGTAGCCCGTCAGAACCAACACGCCGCGCCCACCCACGCCGTGAGCCAACTCGACGTCAGCATAACGATCTCCCACGACGAAGGAACGCTCGAGGCGCAGGCCGTGCTCGCGGGCCGCCCGTTCCAACAATCCTGGCAAAGGCTTGCGGCAGGAACAGTCGTCCTGGCTGGTGTGCGCGCAATAGTAGTATCCGTCGACGCGAGCGCCGGCGGCAGATAATTGCTGCGTGATACGGGCGTGAATTTGAGCTACGAGAGACTCCGGAAAAATCCGCCGCGAAACGCCCGATTGATTCGTAACCACGATCACCGGCAAGCCCGCCTTATTCAGCTTGCTGATCGCCGCAGCTGTGAACGGAAAAATATGCAGCCGACTCAAATGATTGAGATAACCCATCTCTTCGCAAATCGTACCGTCGCGGTCGAGGAACACCGCGGGCCGCAGACCCCTCGCTTCAGGCAAGACCCTGACTCCAGACAGTCGAGCTTCTCACCAAGCCACCTGCCGCAAGCGAAAAGCGCGCGGCTTCAAAGACGCCCTCGACGGAAATGCGCGTCATGCAACGATGGTCGATGGGGCATTTGCGAAGAAAACAGGGACTGCAATCCACTGGCTCGCGAATCAGGGTGAATTGCGGGGTCATGGCCCGAGTGCCTTCGGGGTCCGTGGGACCGAATATGCCGATGACCGGAACTCCTACCGCGCCGGCGACGTGCATCGCTCCCGAATCGTTGCCGATGAAGAGGCGGCAGGTGGAAAGCAGCGCCGGAAGTTCGCCGATTTGGGTCGCGCCGACCAGATTGCAGGCATGGTTGCGCATCGCGAGGGCGATGCGCGCGGCCATCCCACTTTCCTGAGGCGCACCGAAAAGTATCACATCCGCATCGAATGCCGCAATCAGCCGGTCTGCGAGTTCCGCATAGCGTTCCGCTTCCCAGCACTTTGCGGAACCGTAAGCCGCGCCGGAGGCGAAGGCAATTCGGACAGCATTTTTGCGCACCCCTGCGGCCAAAAGGCGCTCCAGCGCTTTCTTCCGATCTTCCTCAGGGATAGCAATGCTGATCTCCGCGATCCGGGGCAGACGCTCGAGCCATCCGGCTCGGCGGAGCAGTTCGAGGTAATCATATGCCTCGTGTGCCGGGGCTTCGCCTCTCGCCGGAATCGGAATGGCTCGAGTCAATAACCAGCTTCGCCCATGTCGCGCGTAGCCGATCCGCTCGGGGACTCGAGCGCGCCAAGCGATCCAGGCGGCGTCGAAGGCATTCTGGAAAAGCACGGCTACATCAAACTTTTCCCGGCGAAGCGCGAGGGCCAGCCGTTCCCGTCCCCAAAAGCACTTATGTTTGCCCTGATTGTCGTAAATCAGGATACGATCGGCACAACCTTGTCCGCGATACAGATCCGCCACCCAAGGGCGCGCCAGGATGACGATTTCGGCATTTGGCCAGCGGCCGCGGATCGCCCGCAGCGCCGGAATGGACATGACCGCATCGCCTACCCAATTTGTCGCCCGAACGAGGATTTTCATGCTTGCGTCATCGGCTGCGTGCGGCCAACCGTGGCTCGCACTGCCGCCCAAAAGGCGTCTTCATCACTAAGCGCCAAGTCAATCCTGCACGCGTAAATGGGAAGCGCGGCTGCAACCGAAGGCGGCAAATTGAACACATCTTTCTCGGTGCAAATGAAAGCATGCGCGCCGGCCGCGTCGGCTGCGCGCTGTAGATCCCGGATTTCACCTCCGGAATAGCGATGATGATCGGCAAAGCTGCGCTCGCCCACCACGGAAAAGCCCCAGTCCCCCAGGTCATCGAAAAAGGCCGTAGGATTACCAATGCCGCAAAAGGCAAAAAACTTGCACTGCCGGCGCTCGCTTTCCGGCAAAACTTCGGTCATCAACGGCGCTCGGACTACCGCGTCCAGTCGCGTCTGCGCGTAAAACACGGGAGCGCTCGTGAATCTGCGTACCACGGTCTCGAGTGCCGGAGCATGGCTCGTCCGCGTGATGATCACAATATCCGCGCGTGCCAGCCCTGAGCGTGGCTCTCGCAAGCGCCCCGCAGGCAGGGTCGCCCCGCCTCCGAACGGATCAGTGGCATCGAGCAGGATGATATCCGCGTCGCGCTGAAGCTCGAGATGCTGGAACCCATCATCCAGAATGAAACATTCTGCGCCATTTCTCGAGAGTGCGAGGCCATTCTTATAACGGTCTTTGCCTACGCCAAACTGAGCCCGGCCGTTGAGCCTTTGGCGCAGCATAGCGATCTCGTCGGCCACGGTCTGAGTGGCGGCACCGCTTTGACCGAGGCCCCGATAACCCCGCGTCAAAATGGCGGGACGATGCCCTTCCCTGGCCAGCCGCTCGGCAATCCAAAGCACCATTGGCGTTTTACCCGTGCCGCCGACCGTCAGGTTGCCAACACTGATTACGGTCCCGTGAAGCCGCCGGCTGCGCAGGAGCCCGCACTCGTAGAAGGCCGTTCGCAGCCGCATCCCAGCGCCATAAAGCAGGGCCAGGGGTCGCAGCCACGTTCGAGCAATCGAGGACCGCGTCACGTAATCGCTCGCTGCGGCTCGACAATCGCCGCGAGGCGGTCGAGCGTCTCCGCAGTCGCGCCGCGGCTGCGCTCCACGATTTCGCGCGCTGCCAGGCCCATCTGCGCGCGCCGCTCCGCATTTCCGAGCAGATCGGCCCACGCAGTGCTAAGTTGCGCGGCCGAGTCAACTTGAACCGCAGCACCCGCTTCGAGCAAGGTCGCGCTAATCTCCCGGAAATTATCCATCGAACGCCCAAAAACCGGCACTTTTGCGAAGGCCGCAGGCTCGAGCGGGTTGTGCCCGCCCATCGGCTCGAGTGAGCCTCCGATAAACACCGCGTCAGCAATGCCGTATACCGCTCGAAGCTCGCCGATCGTATCCAGCAGAAGAACGCTGTTGTCCATGTGTGCGGCGTTGCCAAAAATCCCCGCCGAGAGTCCATCGAGCGAAATCTCGCTTCGCCGGATCAGGTGCCAGCCCGCGCCAGACACGATTTCAGCAGCGGCGGCGAATCGCTCGGGTTTGCGGGGCGCCAATATCAGCAGCGCCTGTGGCCATTTTCTGTGAAGCGTTGTGAAAGCCTCCAGCACCGGCTTCTCCTCGCCCGCAATCACGCTACCGGCGACCACCACCGGTCCACGGTGCGATCGTTGCAATTCACTCTGGAGCCAATTTATGAACGCATTCGGCGCCGGCACGGCCATGTCATATTTCATGCTTCCTGTCACGATGACACGATCCGTAGCCGCGCCGAGGGCAATCAACCGTGCCGCGTCTAGCTGAGTCTGCACGAGGTACAGCGTCGCATCGTTCAATATGCGCCGCAGGAAGCCTCCAATGACGCCGCCACTCAGCTTCACCGCGCGTGAGAATCCGCGAAACGATCGGTCCGACAAGCGCCCGTTCACAAAAATCACCGGAACGCCGGTTTTTCGAGCCCGGCGCAACAGATTCGGCCAAATCTCCGTTTCCAGAATCACGATCACACCGGGCCGCACGGCCCAAAAGGCGCGCCGCACTGGCCCGCTCCAATCGAACGGAAAGTAGAAAACGGCGTCCGCGAAATTCATGCGTTCGCGGGCCAGTGCTTGTCCCGTGGCAGTCGTCGTCGAGATCACCAACGGCCAACCCGGAAAGCGCTGTTTCAAACAGTGCGCAAACGGAATCGCGGCCAGAACTTCGCCCACCGAAACGGCATGCAGCCAAATCGCGCGCGAAGGGGACCGGCCAACGGCTGGGAGTTCCGCAGGAAACCTCAAACCAAGCCGTTCCGAGAGGTTTGGCAAATATTTCTTTCGCCGGACGCTGCTGAGCAGGACATAAGGCGTCACTAGGACCACCCCTAGCGCCGTGATCAAACTGTAGAGAAAATACATGCAGACGTGAGCGCTGCCTCGTAATTGCGATGCGGCGACCGGCTAAAACGTTATTATAGATGCCTGGACATCGCCGGAGAAGAAGCACAATCGGTGTCGTTCCTCCAGGCGCGAAAGGCAACGCTTCGCGATATTGTGCATCTCACGATCAGATTCAATGCCAGCGCAAATCCATCTGCTTCTCCTTGCATTCTGGCTCGGCACTGCGGCGGCGAATGGTCAAACCCCCACGACGCCGGCGCGGAGAGGCTCGGCTGATCCTGCAAACCTGCCGGCGCGCGACTCACATCAAGGTTTGCTGATTGCCGCAGATCCCTACACTTTCGCGGATCGCTACAAAGAAAGGTTCGGCAAACATACCCCTTACGAGGGCGGCATCCTGGCCATCGAACTCTTCTTCCGCAACGATAATGACTCGCCGATTCGCCTCAATTTGAAGACGATGCAATTGCTCATGAGCGCCCCGGGCGAATCCCGCCAGCGGCTCGAGCCTCTTTCGGCCGAAGAGGTGGCGGACCGCGTCCTGGCGAAACCGGCAAAGGATCCCACTCCCCGTTTTCCGGTGCCCCGCCTAGGGCCGCCCCCCAGTAAACGCGACAGAAACTGGGAAGAATTCGCCGGGACCATGCGCTCTGCGGCGCTCAGTACGGATTTGCTTCCACCTCATGCCACGACGCGCGGTTTCGTCTACTTCGATATCGACCGGCACTACGAATGGATCTCGAACGCCCGCTTAGAGATTCCCGACCTCGCGTTTATGAACGAGGCCAAGCCGCTATTTTTCTTTGAGATCGATCTGGCTCCTTCCCCTCACTGAGCCTGCGCTAATTCGTTGAAGGCTGCTCTTGCCAATACAGGATTTGCGGCGCCGGTTTGCTCACTTCGCTGCGCTCGGGTAAGATGCATTCGCCCCTGGGCCTGAACCAGCAGGAATTTTCTGACAGATGGATATTCTCGATAGTCTGAATCCCCAGCAGCGCGAAGCTGTGCTCGCCAGCGATGGGCCCATCCTCATTCTGGCCGGCGCGGGTACCGGGAAGACGCGGGTCATCACCCATCGCATTGCCTATCTCATCCGGCAAGGCGTTCCGGGCGCGGCGATTCTCGCCGTCACTTTTACAAATAAGGCCACCGACGAGATGCGCGAACGCGTTCGCGTGTTGCTCGAGAGCACCGATGCGGGCGCCAGCGATCCGTGGATCAGCACGTTTCATTCCTTTTGCGTCCGACTTCTTCGCCGCGAAGCGCCGCGGCTGGGTCTGCCGCGCGATTTTGCGATTTATGACGACGAGGGGCAGTTGGCGGCTCTGAAGCTCGCTCTTCGGGATCTGGACGCCGACGATTCCGGCGACACCCCGCGCGAGATTCTGTCAAGCATCACCTTTGCGAAAAATCACGGCATCTCTCCCGGGCGGGCGCTGGCCGACGCTTTTGACGAGCGCAGCAAGCTGGCCGCGCGCGCCTATGAAGCCTACGAAAAAACTCTGCGAAAAAGCGGCGCGCTCGATTTCGACGACTTACTTTTACATGCAGTGGAAGTCTTGCGCCGGTTCGAGGAAGCCCAGCGCACCTGGCAGCAGCGATTCCAATATCTCCATGTCGACGAGTACCAAGATACTAACCGTGTGCAATACGATCTGCTGCGCTTGCTCGCCGGTCGCCGGCCGAATCTATGCGTCGTAGGCGATGAGGACCAATCCATCTATCGTTGGCGCGGCGCCGACGTCGGGAATATTCTGAGCTTCGCCAAGGATTTCCCCGACGCGCAAGTTTTCCGCATCGAACAGAATTACCGTTCGCGCCAGAAGATTCTGGATGCCGCCGGGGCCCTGGTATCGAAAAACGTCAGGCGCATCGGAAAAGAACTTACGGCGACGCGGGGCGAGGGTTCCAATCTCATTTTCTACGAAGCCCGCGATGCGCGTGCCGAGGCGGAGTATGTCTGCCAGCGCGTGAGCGAGATCCAAAGAGAGGATGGCGCCTCTCATTGCGCTGTGATGTATCGCACCAACGCGCAGTCTCGGGCGCTCGAAGATGTCTTTCGTGCCCGGGGCACCCGTTACCGCCTGCTCGGCGGCTTCAGCTTCTATCAGCGCGCCGAAATCAAAGACATTTTCGCCTACGTGCGGCTGGCAATGTTTGCTGACGACGATGTCGCACTGCTGCGCGTTCTGAACACGCCGCCCCGTGGGATCGGCAAAGTCACGGTCGATTCGCTCCAAACCCTGGCTCGCGAGCGCAACTGCTCGGTTTGGAGCGCACTCGGTGAACTCATTGATTCGGGATCGGCGCGCGCCCTGGCTCCGCTTCGCAGTTTCCGAGAGTTGATCGAGCAATTGCGCGAAAAAGTGCCTTCCCTCCCACCCGCGCAATTCATCGCCTTTGTTCTCGAAGCCGCCGGTTACCTGGACATGCTGCGCCAGCGCGATTCCGCCGAGGATCTTGCCCGCGTCGATAACTTGAATGAATTGGTGCACGCTATGGCCGAAGGCGCCGAGCGCGGCGAGACGCTTTCCGATTTCCTGGATCGCGCCGCGCTCGTAAGCGACGCCGACAATTTCGACGCTCGCGCCACGGTCACGCTTCTTACGTTGCACACGGCCAAGGGCCTCGAATTCGACCACGTCTTCCTGACCGGCCTCGAAGAAGGTACTTTTCCGCACAGCCGTTCCCTTCACGATGCCGAAGAGCTCGAGGAGGAGCGCCGTCTCTGCTACGTAGGCATGACCCGAGCCCGCGAAACGCTCACTCTCACGCGCGCCGTCTACCGCCGCATCTACGGCAGCGAGCGGCTGCAGGGCTCTTCTCCCTCGCGCTTTCTGCAGGAGATCCCCGGGGAACTCGTGGATACCGCCGAAGGATCTCTCGCGGCGGCAGGCGAAACGCGCCGCTACGAACCGGATCCCGAATACTCTTACTCGGCCGAAGAATTCGCCCGCCGCGTCCGCCGCGGCGCGCCGGCGCCGAAAGAGCGCGCGCCGCGGGTTCGATCGGAAATTTCCGCCTCGGCGAGGGCTAAGAGCAGCGGCAATCCTCTCATCGGGCAACGCGTACGCCATCCAACCTATGGAGTGGGCACGATCATCCACGTGGATGGCGACGACGATGACCGCAGGCTCACCGTCACTTTCGCCAATCACGGAACGAAAAAGCTGGTCGAGCGCTACGCCAATCTCTCCTGGGCGCAATAACGCCTGGGCAGGTAAGCACTGGGGACGAAGCACAGGCATCACGGTTGCGCCGCATCGCAGCTCAGGATAAAGTTTCGCCACTCTGCGGCGGTGGGCGTGAATTCGCAGCTCTTAAGGGTCAAAAGCATCGACAAGCTACTGGCTGATGCCGAGGCGCCCGAACACCGGCTGAAGAAAACGCTTGGTCCCTGGTCGCTTACGGCGCTTGGTATCGGCGCAATCATCGGCTCGGGAATTTTTGTTTTGACCGGAACGGCTGCCGCCGGTGAGTATTTCCAGGCTCCTTCCATCCTTCACGCGCAAGTGCTCGACCTTGTGGTGAACTATCTGCGGCATGGCGGCTCCGCAGCTGTCCTTATGCACGGCCGCCCTCCCGCCGGACCGGCCATAGCCATCTCCTTCCTGCTGGTGGCCATCGCCTGCAGCTTTGCGGGCCTGTGTTACGCCGAACTGGCGTCGATGATTCCGATTGCGGGCAGCGCGTACACGTATTCTTATGCCACGCTCGGCGAAATATTCGCCTGGATCATCGGATGGGACTTGATTCTCGAATACGCCGTGAGCAACGTTGCTGTAGCTGTAGGTTTCAGCGGCTACGCCAAGGCACAGCTGGGTGCCTTTGGGCTGAATTTGCCGGACAAATGGGCCAGCCCCGTGTGGGCCTCGGGCCAATGGACCGGCTCTTACTTCAACCTTCCCGGATTCCTGATTGTCTTCATTTTAACTTTGCTGTTGGTCCGCGGAGTGCGGGAATCGGCCGAAGCGAACAATGTGATGGTGGCCATAAAGATTGGCGCCATTCTCACATTTCTGGTGGTGGGTGGAATGCTCGTAAATCCGGCGAACTGGAAACCCTTCGCTCCTTCGGGCTTTGGCGGAATCGTCACCGGCGGCGCGATTGTTTTTTTCACCTACATCGGCTTCGATTCGGTTTCCACCGCTGCAGAGGAATGCCGCAGTCCGCAAAGGGATTTGCCTTTTGGGATCATCGCCTCTCTGGTTGTCTGTACTGTGCTGTACATAGGCGTAGCCATCGTGTTGCTCGGAATGCTGAAGTACGTGACCTTCGCTTCCGGCGACGCGGCGGAGGCGCCCGTCGCTTATGCTCTGCAGCAACTTGGTGCGCATCGCTTTTTTCGCTCTATCATCGTGATCGGCGCCCTGATGGGCATGATTTCTTCCTTACTCGTGTTTCAGTATGGGCAGGCGCGAATCTGGTATGCCATGTCGCGCGACGGCCTCTTGCCCAGGCTCTTCTCCGCTGTGCATCCGAGGTTCAAGACGCCGCACTGGTCCACGTGGATCGCGTGTTTTGCGGTGGGCATACCTGCGGGTTTGGTGGATATCGGCGATGCTGCGGATCTGTCCAATATCGGAACGCTGTTCGCTTTCGTTCTCGTCTCGTTGGGAGTAATCTTCTTGCGGCGCAAGCAGCCGGAACGCCCGCGAACATTTCGTGTTCCTCTGGTGCCCTGGTTCCCGCTGATTTCCATTATTCTGTGCGGCGGATTGATGATGGGCCTGACGGTAATCACCTGGATTCGATTTTTCGTGTGGCTCGCGCTCGGCCTGCTGATCTACGCGGGCTATAGTCGCAAGCATAGCGAATTCGCTAGAAGCGCGGGAGAGAGATCTTGATGCACTCCTTGGTGCAATTCACGACGGCAGCCCTCAATCCTTTTGGACTGCCCTTGCAGACGTTCGCCTGGGGGCCGAACGTCGAGCGCGTGATCGCCAAAGCCGGACGTCCCAATCCGCCACGTTCGTAGCCGTGTCCTCTTCCCAGCTATTCTCGGGCGATTCCTGGGCTGCGCGATTTCGGGCCCTGCCCAAGGCCGAGTTACACGTGCATCTTGAAGGCACGATGGAACCGGCGACGGTGGTTGCTCTGGCAAAAAATCAGGGCGAAACGCTAGATGAAAGCACGGTGGCAACACGCTACGCCACGCGTGACTTCAACGCCTTCCTAGAAGCGTACAAGTGGGTCACTTCCTATTTGCGCGCGCCGGCAGATTACGTGCTGGTGGCCCGCCGCATGTCCGAACAGATGCTCGCGCAAAACGTTGTCTATGCCGAAGTGACGCTTTCGGCGGGCGTGATGCTCTTGCGCAAACAGGATGTCGAAGCCAATTTTTGCGCCATCCGCGAAGCCGTCGCGCCCTACGAATCGCGCGGTCTGCATTTGCAGTGGATCTTTGACGCGGTCCGCCAGTTTGGAGCCGCTGCGGCACGCGAAGTCGCCCGATGCGCGGTAAAACTGCGCGACGCCGGAGTGGTCGCCTTTGGAATGGGCGGCGACGAACTGGCTCGCCCTGCATCCGAATTTCGTAAGGTATACGACTACGCTGCCGCGAACGGTCTGCGCCGGCTCGTCCATGCCGGTGAAATCGGAGGACCTGACTCTGTGCGCCACGCTGTCGAAATTCTCCGCGCTGAGCGCATCGGCCACGGCATCGCGGCCGCAGCCGATCCAAACCTTATGGCCTTGCTTGCGGAGCGATTCATCGGCCTGGAGATCTGTCCCACGAGCAACTTGCGCACCGGAGCCTTGGCGCAACACCTCGGCCGCGCTAACGCGAGTCTCTCTGATCATCCGTTGCCGCGGTTTTTTCATGCGGGCATACCTCTCAGCGTATCCACCGACGATCCCGCCATGTTCGGCACCAGCCTCGCTAGCGAATTCGATCTGCTCGAGCAGATGGGCCTTGGCAAACAGCAAATCATGAGCATCGCTGAGGGCGCCTTTCATGGCGCCTTCCTTCCGGCCAGCGAGCAGTCTGCCTTTTTCGAAGCCTTTCGCGCCAAGGCCGAGGCGCTTAGCCTGCTATAATGCCCGCATGAAAGCCCACGTTTGGGTAATGCTCAAATCCACGGTCCTCGATCCGCAGGGCACCGCCATTCAACAAGCGCTCGCGTCGCTCGGCCACGCCGCTGTGCGCGACGTTCGCCAGGGCAAATTCTTTGTGCTGGATCTCGATAATATGGATCGCGCTGCCGCACAGTCCGAAGTGGAGCGCATTGCACGGGACGTCCTTACGAATCCAGTGATCGAGGACTTTCGCTTCGAGATCGTCGAGGACGCCAAGCCAGCTCTGGCAAGGTAGGGCGGGGAGACAGTGTCCCCACAATCCCCACGATGAGCGGATTTGCCTTGAGGAACAGTTAGGCGTATGTTACTGCTGATTGTGACTGTCATGATTGTAGGCTTCTTTTTTTCGGACCCTACGGGCTACGGGTACCGTCGGAGGAGGGGACTTATGGCTTTCCCCGTACGCACGGCAAAACGACTGCAAGTTTTGCTAGCAGTCATGGCAATACTCCTCCTGATGGCGGGCGCGGCTCGAGCCCAATGGCTAAGCCTGCCGCTACCGGGGACTCCCCGCACGCCGGATGGCAAGCCCAATCTGATGGCGCCGGCCCCCAAAACGGCCGATGGTAAGCCCGATCTCTCGGGGATCTGGCACGCTGCGGACAACAGCTATGTAGATAATCTCGCCGGCGAGGGCGTGGATGTACCCATGCTTCCGTCGGCGGCGGCGCTGTACAAGCAGCGCCAGGCTACCTTGGGTCAAGACAAACCACAGTTGCATTGCTTACCGCACGGCGTACCGGATGCGATGTTGGTGTCGATGATCCCGTTCAAGATCGTTCAGACGCCGCGTGAAACTATCGTGCTGTACGAGGAATTCAATCAATATCGGCAGATTTTCACCGATGGTCGCGCCCTTCCGCAGGATCCCAATCCCGCCTGGTTCGGCTACTCGGTTGGGAAGTGGGAAGGCGACACGTTTGTCGTCGAGGTGGCTGGCTTCAAAGAGGGGACTTGGCTTGATAATGGCGGTCATCCCCATACCGAGGCGTTGCACATTACCGAACGATACCGCCGCCCGAATTTCGGAAATCTGGAACTAGATGTTGCGATCAATGACCCAGGGGCTTATCCGAAGCCTTGGAAGTCTGCGACGATCCATTTCAAGTTGCTTCCGGATACGGAGCTACTTGAGCACCTGTGCGAAAACGAAAGAGATGCGCAACACTTAGGTTTTAAGTAGTGGTCAGGAGTAATAGAACACGGGCACCCCGGTCACTCTCATAAGGTCGCTAAGGGTCATGCATTTCTCTATAGGAGAGGCTAAGCGATGAGAACTACATTGGCGGTTTGCGTTGCTGCTGTCGGGTTGCTCGCGACAGCAGGGGCGGCGGTGGCACATCATGCATTTACGGCGGAATTCGACGCCAAGAAACCTCTCAAGCTGACGGGCACGGTCACGAAATTCGAGTGGACCAATCCCCACGCCTGGTTCTACATCGACGTCAAAGACGACAGTGGTGCGGTGACGAACTGGGGTTTTGAAATGAACAGTCCGAACATGCTCCTGAGAAATGGCTGGACGCGGAATTCGTTGAAAGTTGGTGACGTCATTACTGTCGAAGCCTTTGGCGCCAGGGATGGGAGCCACATTGGGAACGCCAAGGCTGTTACTCTGACCAGCACCGGGCAGCAGTTGTTAGCGGCCCCCAATCAGAACCAATAATACCTTTGCCCGAGAAAAACTCGATCCACTTGGCAGCCTACAATCGGCTGCGATGAGAAAAAATCTGAGGAGGGCACCATGTTAGACACGCGGACTCTGTGGCGGGGCGCAGCCGTAGCAGCCGGAGCGCTCATCATGGCGTTTGCGGCGTCGTCTGCGGCGAACGATATCCTCAACGATTGGGATACAGCGAAAGCACCGCCGAAGCCCGAGCTTAAACCCGTGACGGTTGAAGCTTCGACGACGGCTCTGCTCATTCTGGACATGATGAAGCAGAATTGCGGCGCTCGGCCACGTTGCGTGGCCACGGTTCCAAACGTCAAGCGACTGCATGACGCCGCACGCGCCGCGGGGGTGATGGTGTGGTACAGCCTGGTCGGCGGCGCCCAAGCCACGCCCGCAGACATGATCGACCCGGCATTTGCGGCCCGCGACGGCGAATGGTCGCGTACGGGCGGACCAGACAAGTTTCTTGGCTCGAATCTGGAGGAGAAATTGCAAGCGCGCAGCGTCAAGACCGCCATCGTGTGCGGCACTTCATTTCAAGGTGTTGGCATTGGCACAGGCTCAGGTTTGGCACAGCGCGGCTACAAGGTAATCATCCCGATCGATTGCCTGTCGTCGGAAGATCCCTATATGGAACAGTACGCGGCCTGGCACCTCTTCAAAGGCGGGCCGGCGGTGGTCACTGGCAACACCACTCTGACGCGCAGTACGATGGTCAAGTTCTGATACTCTATCGGTCTCGGCCTGCAGAATTGACCCGGTGGTCGGGGAAAAGTCTTCGCTTTTAGAAAGCCGACCTCTCTAAGTCCGACCTGAGGTGTATAGCGGCAGAAACTACTGTCCCTCACGTAAAGCGCTATCGAAAGACCTATGCTACGCTGGGCAGTCCCTTTCTGGCGGATTTCCAACTTTAGGAGATCTTTAAGGAGATCTTCATCGTGTGCGGCATTATCGGGTATATTGGTCCTAAGAAAGTTGTTCCCCTCATCCTAGACGGCCTTCGCCGCCTGGAATATCGCGGATACGATTCTGCGGGCATCGCTGTGGTCAGCGAAAACGGCAAGATGGAAATCCGCCGCGCTTCGGGCAAGCTGCCGAATCTTGAGGAGTCCATTCGCCACCACCCCATTGATGGCATCTACGGCTTGGGCCACACGCGCTGGGCCACACATGGCCGGCCTACGGAGGAAAATGCGCACCCACACCGCGACTGCAAGGGCGAAATCGTCGTGGTCCACAACGGAATCGTCGAAAACTATCTGGAGCTCAAGGAGGAACTGGAGAAAGAAGGACACAAGTTCGTCACGCAAACCGATACGGAGATCGTGGCGCACTTGGTGGAGAAATACATGGACGGCGGCCCGCTCGAAGACGCCGTGCGCAAAACCGCCAAGCGTTTGATCGGGGTCTACGCTTTGGTCATCCTCTCGACCAAGGACCCTCGCAAAATCGTCGCGGCCCGCAATGGCCCGCCGGTTGTGGTCGGCCTGGGCAAGAACGAATACTTCGTGGCCAGTGATATTCCCGGTATCTTGACGCACACTCGCGACATCTTTTTCCTTTCCGACGGAGACATCGCCGTCCTCACCTCGAAAGGCGTCCAGGTCAGCGACATCGACGCCAATCCGGTCCAGCCGAAAATCCATCACGTCACCTGGGACCCCATCACCGCCGAAAAGGGCGGCTTCAAACATTTCATGCTTAAGGAGATTTTCGAGCAGCCGCGAGCGATCCGGGACACCATGCTGGGCCGCATCTCCCAACAGACCGGCGAGGTTTACCTCGATCAAATGGAGATCAGCGAGCACGACTTCCGGAATCTTCGCAACATCAAGATCGTGGCCTGCGGCACCAGTTGGCACGCCGGTCTGGCCGGTAAATTCATGATCGAGCGCCTCGCCGCGGTTCCCGTCGAAGTGGATTACGGCAGCGAATTCCGTTATCGCAATCCCATCCTCGACGATCACACCCTGGTCATCTGCATCAGCCAGTCCGGCGAAACCGCGGACACCCTCGCCGCTCAGCGCGAAGCGAAGCAGAAAGGCGCCAAGACGCTGGCCATCTGCAATGTCGTCGGTTCCATGGTCACTCGGGAAGCTGCTGGTACAATTCTGACCCACGCCGGTCCGGAAATCGGCGTGGCCTCGACGAAAGCATTCACGGGCCAGTTGACCGCCCTCATGCTGATTTCGCTTTACCTCGGGCAATTGCGCGGGAAGCTTACTCCTGACGCCTCCAAGAAACTGATGCAGGAGTTCACCCGTATTCCGCAAAAGTTGGAAACGATCCTGCAAGGCGATCAGGACGGAATCTACGAAACGCTGGCACGCCAGTTCTTCCGCTACACCGATTTCCTCTACCTCGCCCGCGGAATCCACTATCCCATCGCTCTGGAGGGCGCGCTCAAACTGAAGGAAATTTCGTATATCCATGCCGAGGGTTATCCCGCCGGCGAAATGAAGCATGGTCCAAACGCCCTGATCGACGAAAATCTGCCCGTGGTCGTGCTGGCCACGCGCGACGAATTCGATTCCGAGTCTATGATCCGCTACGAAAAGAGCGTTTCGAATATCCAAGAAGTGAAGGCTCGCGACGGCATCGTCATCTCCGTGGTTACCGAGGGCGATCACCTTGCCCGCAAGGCTACCGACCACGTCATCGAAATCCCCACGGCGCCAGAGCTGATGGCCCCGATTCTCGAAATCGTGCCGTTGCAGTTGCTGGCTTATCACATTGCCGTGCGGCGTGGCTGCGATGTTGATCAGCCCCGCAATCTCGCCAAATCCGTCACGGTTGAATAAGAAAAATTCCGGGCGGAGTTCCCAAACCCCGCGGCAGCACGATAAAATCCTCTTCGCGAATATGGGTGGTCATCGCTTTGCTCTGATCCCGGCTTACGTTTCATCCGCGGTCCTCGCGGCTTGCTTCCTCGCCGCGCAGACGGCTCCGCCTTCGTTTGTCGTGGCCGAGGTGCATGCTTCGGGCTCACACCGTTATAGCGACGCCCAGATCGCCGCCACTACGGGTCTGAAACCAGGCGATCCGGTCGACAATAACGAACTGCAGGCGATTGCTGACGAGCTCGCCCAGCTGGGTGTCTTCTCGCGCGTGAATTATCGCTTCACCGCCAAGGACCAGCGCGCGACCATCAATTTTGAGTTGCAAGACGCCGCAATCGTGCCCGTGATGTTCGAGAATTTCCCCTGGTTCACCGACCAGGAACTCTCCGACGAGATTCGCCGTGCGGTGCCTCTCTTCGATGGAGGCGCACCAACCGGCGGTTCCCTTCTCGACGAAATCACGTCGGCGCTCTCCGTCAAGCTCGCCTCCCGCAAAATCAAAGCGAATGTGGAACATACGCTCATAGCTCAGCCCTCCGGCGACGACATGATCATGCAGTTCCGTCAGGATGGCCCCAGTTTCACGGTCTCCAGCGTCCAGTTTAACGATTGGATGGCACAGAATTCAGAGAAGCTGCACGATCGCGCGAGTGACCTCGTGGGGAAGAAATTTTCGCGCTTTGCTATCGAAGTGTTTGAGAACGAGCAAGTAGGGCCCGTTTATCTCTCAGCAGGCCAGATTCGCGTGAAATTTGGCGCGCCCGTCCTCCAACTGAGCGATGCTTCCGGCGGAAATGCTTCCTCCACCGTCGTTGTTCAGATTCCAATCGCGCCGGGGCCAGTACTTCATTTTTCCGGCGCCAAATGGACCGGCAACACAGAGCTCGACGAAACGGCGCTATCAAGGCTCGTGGCGGTAAAAGCCGGTGATCTCGCCGACGGCCTGCGGCTCGCCGCAGGCTGGCAGCAGGTTGAACTGGAGTACGGGCATCGCGGCTACCTCGATGCCAAAGTCATCCCTGTGCCGCAATTCGATGAAACTGACAGTACGGTCGCCTACAACGTGAAGATCACAGAAGGGCCGCAATATAGCATGGGCGAATTGGTGATCACGGGCCTCTCCGTCGACGCGGAGCGTAGGCTGCGCAATGCCTGGCGGCTTGCGCCCGGCGAAGTCTTCGACAAAACCTTCCTCGATTCCACGCTCGCGCAGCTCGAGAAACCCACCGTTGCGATCTTTGGGGAGCTGCCCGTGCACTACGAAAAAATGGGGAACTGGTTGCGCCCGAATCCACAGGATCACGTCGTCGACGTCTTGATCGATTTTCAGTGATCCGTCCTAATTTTGTGCGCGGATTTGTGAACTGAATTACGGATTTGCCCAGCCGGCCCGCGCGGCGGCGGCTTCCCGCGCCGCACGCACTGTATTCACGTGAATGCGTACCGTGTCCTCAACCTTTCGAGCGTAACCGCCGGCAAACGCTACCGCGACGGGCAGGCCGCGCAGCCTGGCTTTGGCAAAGACGAGGGCATCGCGCTCCTGCAAGCCGCGCATGCTCAGCCAGAGTCCTCCCAACTGATCTTCCCGGTAAGGATCCGCGCCTCCGATATAAAAGATCATTTCGGGCGCAAAGCGCCGAAAGGCATCCGCCAGCGCCTTATCCAATAGCTCCAGGTATTCTTCGTCGCCGGTGCCATCAGCGAGATTGACATCCAAATCCGATGGCGGCTTCGGTTCTGGATAGTTATTTTCCTGATGCAGAGATAACGTAAAAACGTCGGCATCGCCGGCAAAGATTACCGCTGTGCCGTTTCCCTGGTGCACGTCGGTATCGACCACCAAGACTTTGCGCAGAGCGTGATCACCTTGCAATCTCCGAATCGCCACGGCCACGTCGTGAATCATGCAGAAGCCTTCGCCATGGCCCGGAAACGCGTGGTGAAATCCGCCGCCGATATTCATTCCGAAGCCATCCTTCAAGGCGCGCTGCGCCGCGAGAATCGACCCACCGGCAGCCAGCCAGAATCCTTGTACGGCCGCCTGCGAGTAAGGAATTTCCAGGCGCATGCGTTCGCTGGCGCTGAGAGTATCGTGCAGGAGTTTATCCACCCATTCGCGCGTATGCACGCGCAGGATATCTTCGTCGCTGGCACATTCCGGAACGAGAATATCCGCTGGCTCCGCGATATGTTCGGCGAACAGAAAATCGCGCACCATTCTGAATTTTTGCGATTGGAAGACGTGCTCGCCCAAGCGCAAATCGTAACCTTCGTGATAAACGAGCTTGAACGGGAGCATGCCAGCGTCGGAACTAATGTTCGCGATCGAGGATGAAGTCGGGAACGGCGAAAAGGGCGCGGCCAAATTCGCGGGTGGCGCCGCCATTGAGGCAAGCTTTGGCGCGGGAGGCATAGTCATGGGCGAGCGAGCGCGTGCGCTCGAGCGCCCCCGAATCGCGCACCAGCGCGGAGATCTCCTCCGCGCGCACGCTGTGAAAACCCTTTTCCTCGAGCACGGTGCGCACCATGCGACGGCCCCCGGCGCCGTCGCTTTCGAGCGCAAAGATCAGCGGCAGCGTGACCTTGCCTTCTTTCAGGTCGCTGAGCACCGGTTTTCCCAGCTGCAAAGGCGAAGCCGTGAAATCGAGCAGGTCATCGACGAGCTGAAATGCGAGTCCGGCGTAGCGCCCATAATCCGCCAACGACTGCTCCTCGGCATCACTGAGTCCACCGAGCACGCCGCCCAGCCTTGCGCAGCCGCTAAACAGGCACGCCGTCTTGCGCGCAGCCAAATCCAGGACGTCCTGCTCGCCCAAATCCATGCGCCCGAGACTCGCCAGTTGCAGGAGTTCGCCCTCGACCATGCTTTGCGTGAGGTCGATGAGAATGTCGAGTACCCTGAAGTTACGCTCCTCGAGCGCCATCTGAAACGACTGCATGTAGAGCCAGTCGCCCGCCAGGACGCTGCGATGATTCCCCCAGCGCGAATTCGCGGAGGGCCGGCCGCGGCGCGTATCGGCGCCATCGATCACGTCGTCGTGGATCAGCGTGGCGCTGTGAATCAATTCCACCACGGCGCCCAGGCGCACAGCGGCGGCACCGTGGTAACCCGCATAGCCGGCGGAAAGCAGCAAAAGCGCCGGACGAAGGCGTTTGCCCCCGCCGCCGAGCAAATAGCCCGCGATCTCGGCTACGGGTTCGCTCGCGAGGCCGGTCTCGTGCGTCAGTTCCTCCTCGACGCGAGAGAGGTCGTCGCGCACCAGGTCAAAAATCTCTTTAACCGTCAGCAGTGAGATATCGTTCCTCCATCAACCCCGCACTTGCAAACGGCGGCTGTTGGTCTCTGACAACCGAAAGAAGCGCCGAAAATTAGCGCTAGTCGCGGCTGCCAGCTCGTCTGGCGCCAAGTTTCTCACAGGTGCGAGCGTCCGCGCCACTTCGGCGACAAAGGCGGGCTCGTTGCGGCGGCCGCGAAACGGCTGCGGCGCGAGAAAGGGTGAATCGGTCTCGATCAAGAGGGATTCGAGCGGCAGCGCGGACGCTACGTCACGCAGATTCTGTGCCTTCGGAAAAGTGACGTTTCCCGCAAAGGAAATCAAAAATCCCATCTCCGTTCCGCGGCGACCCTCCTCAAACGTGCCGCTGAAACAATGGAAAACGCCACCCAAGCCCGAGGAGCGCCAGTGCGTATCGAGAAGGACCAGGCAATCGCGCCAGGCCTCGCGGCAATGAATGATAACGGGGCGGCCCGCGCCACGCGCCAGCTCGAGCTGTTCGGTGAAGACGCGCTGCTGAACGTCGCGAGGCGAATGGTCGTAGTGATAATCGAGACCGATTTCCCCCCAGGCAAGGAATTTGGGGCGCTTCGCCAGATTGCCGAGTTCGTCGTAATGTGCAGGTGTGGCGAGCTTGGCTTCATGCGGGTGAATTCCGGCCGCGGCATAAATCCATTCGTAGCGCTCGGCAAATGGCAGCGCGGAGTCCAGCGAGCCGGGAGCGCCGCCGATGGCAAGGATATTGCGTACTCCAGCAGCTTGCGCCCGCGCCAGCATGTCGGCTCGATCGGAATCGAATTCGGACATATCCACGTGCGCATGCGAATCGACTAGCTCGAGCTGCATGATGACCAAGCGCCGTTGTCCATGGCGTCTGCCAGATGATTCTTGCCCCTGAAACACGGTGGTGGCAGAGTGAGGCGTGCTCGCGCGAACTTGACGCGCCGAGCTACCCACTGGATGCACTCGCGCAATCGGTTACTTCAACCTCGAGCCGACAGGGACATCCTCGAGAAACCCTGCCAGCACTGGCTTCCCTTCCGGACCGACCGACGCGGCTACAATCATGCCGT
>QHYS01000017.1:73031-76947 GCA_003223325.1 Acidobacteriota bacterium | reverse complement strand
ACCAATTGTTCCGGCTGATAAGTGCTGGCGATTCCGGCAACGATCTGGCGCACTTCCTCGCCCACGTCCACCATCACCTTCAGCAATTTGTCGGCGCCGGCCACGCGTTCGGCCGACTTGACCTGGCCGACGCGCATTTCCACTTTGGCGAAATCGTCGATACCGATCTTCGCATTGGTAGCTCCCGCTGCGGTGGACTGCGTGGTCGGGGCTGCCGCTGGAGCTGATGCTGTTGTGGGCGTGCCTTGTGGGTTAAGAATTTCCTGTTCCATGGATGCGATTTTCTCCAGAGTTTCGTTTCTTTCAACCCGAGGAAAAACGGCCGAAGGCTCACCGATAAGCGTCCCGGGGCGCAGGGTACCCCAACTAAGCTGATCGATGCGCACTTCTCCGAGCGCACCGAACTGCCCGAGTTGCCTCCAGATCTTTTCTGTGGAGAGAGGCAAAGCAGGATGAGCCAGCGTCACAAGAATGCGCAAGGATTCCGCCGCATAATACAAAACGGTTTCGAGCCGGGCGCGCTGTCCGGGTTCTTGGGCGAGCGACCATGGCTTTTGGCCCGTGATATAGGCATCCACGTGAGCGATCGCCGCCCAGATGAGCTCGAGAGCGTGCGAAAACGAGAGCTCTTCATATTGTGCGCCACTCACGCGTGCCGCTTCGGTCACGGCGGCGGCAAGCGATCTCTCCGCTTCTCCTGTAGCCGCTGGATGCGCTGCCGGGAACTGCCCTTCACAATAGCGCCCGATCATGGCAAGGATGCGGCTGGCGAGATTGCCCAAGCCATTGGCCAGATCGCTGTTGTAGCGCGTGAGCAGCGCGTCGTGGCTGAAATTGCCGTCCTGGCCGAACGGGACGTCGCGCAGCAGATAATAACGCAGCGCATCGACGCCGATGGTGCGTGCGATCGGCTCGGCATACGCAACGTTGCCTTTCGATTTGCTCATTTTTTGCTGCTCGAAAAGCAGCCAGCCATGCGCAAAAACGCCCTTCGGCAAGGGCTCCTGCGCGGCCATGAGGAAAGCCGGCCAGTAGACGCAATGGAAGCGAATGATTTCCTTGCCGATCAAATGGAGCTGCGCCGGCCAATACTTTTCCCATTGCAATTCATCGTCGCCATAGCCTATGCCGCTGAGATAGCTGGTAAGCGCGTCATACCAAACGTAAACGACGTGCTCCGGATCATCCGGCCAGGGCAAGCCCCACTTCACGGTTTTGCGGCTGACGGAAATGTCTCGCAAGCCGGCCTCGACAAAGCGCTGCACTTCCTTGCGACGAAACCCAGGCCGGATGAAATCAGGCTGTTGTTCGTAGAGCCGCAGGAGTTTTTCCTGAAACGCAGAAAGCTTGAAAAAATAATTCTCTTCGGAAACTACTTCGGCCGGACGGCCGCAGAGCGGGCAATCGACGGGATCGGTGGAATCGCTGACGTAAAGATTGTCATAGACACAGTAGCGGCCCTGATAGAAGCCTTTGTAGATATATCCACTGTCGCGAGCGCGCAGCAGCAAACGGCGCACGGCGCGCAGATGTTCGGCCGACGTGGTGCGAATGAAATGCGTATAGCTGATGCCCAGCTCGTTCCACAGGTTGCGAAAAACGGCTGAATAGCGGTCCACGTGTTCGCGCGGGCTGACCCCCGCTTTGGTCGCGGCGCGGGCAATATTTTCGCCGTGCTCATCCGTACCAGTAAGAAAGGCCACATCATAGCCCTGCATGCGCTTGAAGCGGGCGATGGTGTCCGCAACGAGCGTGGTGTACGCCGAACCGACGTGAGGACGCGCGTTGGCATAGTAGATCGGCGTGGTCAGATAGAACTTCGGGCGATGGTCGGCGTGGGTCACAGATGCTCCGAACCGGGGTGCTGAAATGAACGATAGTATGCGGCCCTGGCAGCAGAGTCAAACAGGCGCAATCGCAGTTGCGGTTCTGCGCGGCGCATTGTTGAATAGAAGCGCGAGGAGAAACATTCGAAATGAGTGATGTCACGACCCGGCCGGCACTGCTCTCCGACTTGCCCCGGCTTGTGGAGATTTATAACCACTACATCCTGAATACGGCGATCACCTTCAATACGCAGCCGTTTACCCTCGAAGGATTCGCGGGTTGGTTCGAAGAACACTCCGATGGTAAGCGGCATCGGCTGGTGGTTGCGGTAGATGATGGGAACGAGGGGCGGCTGATTGGATATGCAGGGACCGCGCGCTTCCGTCCCAAGGAAGCTTACGAAACGACCGTGGAAACGACCATCTACTGCAGTCCTGAGAGCACGCAACGCGGCGTGGGGACTTTGCTCTATCGTGCCTTGTTCGATCTGATCACGGGCGAGGACATCAATCGAATTGTGGCGGGGATCACACTGCCCAATCCGGCGTCGGTTGCGCTGCACGAGCGTTTCGGGTTTCGGCATGTGGGGACGTTTACCGGCAATGGGCGCAAATTCGGGAAGTATTGGGATGTGGCCTGGTTCGAACGCCCGCTGAAGGTCGGGCAAGGGCAAGCCTCTAAAAACCGATCGAGGGGGAATAATGGTTCATTTTTTCGGCATTGCGATCAGTTCTTCTCTGCTGGGGTGGATCATCATCGGGCTCCTGGCAGGATGGATCGCGGGCGAGGTCAGTCGGGGAGCGGGTTTCGGGTGTCTGGGAAACGTGGTGATCGGGATGGTTGGTTCCATTCTCGGGGGATGGATTTTCTCAAAGCTGGGGATACTGGGCGGCGGATTTTTGTATAGCCTGACGGCCGCGACTGTGGGAGCCGTGGCCTTGGTACTGGTCGCGCGCCTCTTTGCCGGCGGCAAGCACGCCTAGATTGCGTGTCTTCCGTGAACGCGCGATTGCCCAAAGGACTATTTCTGTTGCTGGCAGTTTCCGCGACGATTTATTTCTTCCATTACTATCGACTTTTGCCTGACGTGGTCGCTTCGCACTTTGACAAGCACGGGTTAGCGAATGGCCTGCAAACCAAACAGACATTTGGCGAGGTCTTTCTGGGAATGACGGATCTGTTCGCGTTTCTCGTGTTCGGCATCCCTACGATCATCGCCGTCATGCCAAGGCGATTGATTAACCTGCCCAACAAGGAATACTGGCTTAGCCCGGAGCAATGGGCCGCCTCCATGCGGTTTCTGAGCCCTTGGTTTGCATGGTTTGGATGCGCTGTCTACGCCGTCATCAATCTTGGCCTTTGATTACGGCGTGCAAACCAACTTGCGTTCGCCTTACGGACCGAGTCCTGCGCGCCTGTGGTACATGCTCGTTCTCTTTGGGGCGTTCACCCTCATCTGGACGATCCGCTTTTTCGGCCGATTTGGCCGAATGCCCGGCAGCCCTCTAGATAATCGTACGATAATCCGGGTAATGAGCTGTAATAAGTTGAGCAAGCCTTCCCTTTGTGCCATTCCCCTTGGCGGGTTGGGCGAATTCGGCATGAACATGCTGGCCCTGCGCACCGGGAATGACATCCTGGTGATCGACGCCGGCATGATGTTTCCGGAAGTCGAGTTGCTAGGCGTCGACATCGTCATTCCGGATATCACCTACCTGAAGCAGAACCGCGACCAGGTGCGCGCCATCGTGCTGACGCATGGGCACGAAGATCACATTGGCGCCTTGCCCTACATCCTGCGGGACCTGAACGTGCCAGTTTTTGGCACGCGCTTTGCTCTCGCGCTGGTGCGCAAGCGCCTGGAAGAACATGGGCTATTGGAGAAGACCGATCTGCGGGAAGTACTTCCTGGCCGGCACGCGGAGATCGGGCCGTTCGAGCTGGAGTTCATTCACGTCACGCACAGCACCATCGATTGCGTGGCGCTGGCGATTCGCACTCCGGTGGGCGTGGTGATCCACACGGGCGACTATAAGATTGACCCCACGCCGGTGGACGGCGAGCCCTTTGATTTGCACGCCTTCGCGCG
>QHYS01000017.1:0-73023 GCA_003223325.1 Acidobacteriota bacterium | reverse complement strand
TGGAACGGCCGGGCTACACGCCTTCGGAACGCGCCGTTTGGAACCGACTGGAAGAGCTGTTTCGCGCGGCGCCGCGCAAGGTGCTGGTTTCGTGTTTTGCCAGCTCGATCCATCGCATTCAGCAGGTGGTGGACATAGCCGCGGCGGTGGGCCGGAAGGTCGGGTTTGTCGGCCGCAGCATGGTGGATAACGTGGAAATCGCCCACGAATTGGGACGGCTACGCATTCCCGATGGTTTGGTCATACGGCCGCAGGACCTACGGTCGTTCGATCCGAAAAAGATGGTGGTCCTGGTAAGCGGGAGCCAAGCGGAGCCGATGTCATCTCTATCGCGCGTGGCGGTCGACAACCATCGGCTGATCAGCGTCGATCAGGACGATACGGTTATTCTTTCCGCGCGTATCATCCCCGGAAACGAGAAAGCCATTTTCCGCATGCTCGATCATATGTTCCGACGGCGGGCTCTGGTTTATTACGACAATAACGGCGGATTGCTGCACGTTTCGGGTCACGCCAGTCAGGAAGAACAGAAGCTCATTTTGAATCTGATACGGCCGCGCTATTTCGTTCCGCTGCATGGCGAATACCGGCAGCTCTTTCGTCATGCTGCGCTGGCGCAACAAGTGGGGGCGGTCTCGGGTGAAGTTCTGCTGCTCGAGGACGGCCAGCCGATCGAATTCACCGAAGACGGGGCTTACCGGCGTGAGCCGGTGCCGGTGGGACGGGTGTGCGTCGATTCGGGATCGCTCGAAGAGATCGAGCAGGTCGTGATCCGCGACCGGCAGCATTTGGCCGAAGACGGCATTGTCCTGCCAATCATCGCCATCGACAAACACACCGGACGCTTGGAGTCACGGCCAGAGGTGGTCACGCGGGGCTTTTTGCCCCCGGAAAACGGAACTGAACTTTTGGCGGCGGCACGAGAGGTGATCGTGCGTACCATCGAGCAATCAAACGCAGAAGAGAAGCGGGACTGGAGCGTCATTAAAGAGAAGATTCGTGTGGACCTGAAGCGCTACCTGAACAAGCAGACCGCTAAACGACCCCTGATTTTACCGGTGATCTTGGAAGTGTGAGCGGAGACCCCTCTCTGGGTAGTAGCGACAGCTTGAGGAAAGAAGGAAGGAACGTTGTCATCCCGAGGTCGCCAGGACGACCGAGGGATCTGCTTGTGGCGGGAGGAAACCAGCAAGCAGCAGATTACTTGCTCCGCTCGGAATGACAGGTACTGGCTTTTGCCCCTTCGCTCCGTCCGAACGATCTATGGAATTTACGCTACGCGATTATTCCCCGTCCGATTTCGAAACCCTCTACGAGATTGACCAGGCCTGCTATCCGCGCGGAATTGCCTATTCGCGCCGCATGCTGCGATGGTACCTGAGCCAGCGCGGATCGCTCTGCATTGTGGCGCACGCCACGGGCGCGGCCGAAGGGGCCCTGCAGGGCTTTCTCATCGCGCACGCCAGCCGTGCGGAGGGCTATATCGTAACCATCGATGTGCAGGAAGCGCACCGACGCTCGGGTGTCGGAACGGCGCTGCTGCAGGAAACAGAGCGGCGGCTGGCAAAAATGGGCGTGCGCTATGTAGGGCTTCAAACGGCAACAAACAACGAAGCAGGCGTTGCCTTCTGGGTGCGGCACGGCTATCGTAGCACCGGTGTGAGCCGGGGATATTACCTCGGGCGCATCGACGCCTACGAAATGTTCAAGGAACTGCACCAGCCCAGGAGGCCAGCGACCGCATGACCCTATTCCATGCGGTGGTTCTGGCCATCGTTCAGGGACTCACCGAATTTCTTCCCATCAGCAGCAGCGCCCATCTTTGGTTTTTCCCGTGGGCTCTGCACTGGCCCGACGGTGGTTTGCCCTTCGACGTGGCGCTGCACGCGGGGACGCTGCTGGCCGTGGTTCTCTATTTCCTGGGCACCTGGATCGAGCTCCTCCTGAATGGCTTCGGGATTCACTACCCGGCGCACGCGAGCAGCGAGCAAGTGCAGTCGAACCGGCGGCTATTTTGGCTGCTGATCATTGCCACCATTCCCGGTGGCATCGTAGGATTCCTCTTCGAGCGTTTTATCGAAGAGACCTGGCGCAATCCGGGTCCAATCGCCGCAGCCACGATCGCAGTGGCGCTGCTCATGTGGATCGCGGATTCGACCCTCGGGCTGCGGCGCATTTTGGCGCACGTAAATTTCGGTGATGCAATCGGCATAGGCTCGGCGCAGGCGCTGGCGCTCTTTCCCGGCGTTTCGCGGTCCGGAATTACGATCATCGCCGGGCTCTGGCGCAAGATGACCCGGGAGACGGCCGCGCGGTTTTCGTTCCTGCTGTGCACGCCGCTAATCGCGGGCGCGGCCCTCAAGGAAGTGCCACAACTCATGCGCATGCAGCCGTCGGGGGGAGTAGAAGTGGCTCTCTCGACGCTGCTGATCGCTATCGCCGTATCGGCAATCGTCGGCTATGCCGTGATCGGCTTTTTGCTGCGTTATCTGCAGACCCGCACACTCAAGATCTTTGTTGTTTACCGCGTCATATTTGGTATATTCATTCTGCTTTTAATGTTCCTCCACAGGTGAAACCGCGCGACCAGCGCCCGCGCTTCCTGTGCGACACGGTCGGTCCTTCCCCAGAATGCGGGAGATTGCTGTGCGCTTACTGACTCCGACGGAAAACCGCCGATTCAATGAGCTGATCGGCTTTCTGGGCATCACCCTGGCCATATTGTTGGTGCTGGCCCTGCTTTCCTATAGTCCGCGCGATGCCTCCTTCAATGTCTCTGCGCAAACGCCTGAGGTGCATCCCTCGCGGAATTGGATCGGGCCAGCGGGTGCGTACACCGCGGACTTCGTGTTCCAGCTCCTCGGCTATGCGGCGTTTCTGCTGCCCATGGTCATTTTCGGGCTGGGGGTGCGCTGGTTTCGCAGCCGCCCGCTCGAATCGGCGATCGGAGCCCTGATCGGTTACGTGCTGCTGATCCTTTCGCTGCCGGCACTGCTAAGCTTGTGGAGTCTCCCGGACGTTCGCGATGCCATTCCGCCGGGCGGTTTCTTCGGCGAAATAATTGCCTCCGGACTGCAGCACGGGTTTAATTCCGTAGGCGCGCAGGTTGTCTCCGTAGCAGGTCTCATTGCCGCACTCTTACTGACTACGCCGTTCTCGTTCGCGGCAACCCATGCCCTGCTGCGTGCACCGGTGAACAAGCTGGATCCGATCGGCCGGATCAAGGCGCGCTGGTCGGCCTGGCGTGAAAAGCGCGAGCGAGAAAGGCTGCGCAAACGTGTGGAAACCAATAAGGTCAACGGGCGGCCGTCGGTTGCAGAGCAAACGGTGGCCGTCAGGGAACGCAAGCTCGGCGCCGTCGCAGAAAGAGAGGCGGCGGAGCCAATAGAAGAGGAGGACCACGAAGCGGCTGCAGCCAGAAATATGCTCGAGATTCCGGAAATCGCTCATACCAGTGCTTCGGCTCCGGCAAAGAAATCGGCCGGCGAGCCCAGGATCTCGCGCGGCACAACGGGCTTCCATCTGCCGTCGCCGGGCTTGCTGCGCATGGCTGAGCGCGGCGAAAGAGTCCAGGAGGACGAACTGAAGGAGTGCGCGCGAGCGATCGAAGAAAAATGCCGAGAATTCGATGTGGGCGGGCACGTCACGCAGATCAATCCCGGACCGGTGGTGACGACCTACGAATTCAAGCCTGAAGCGGGCATCAAATATAGCCGCATCACCGGGCTGGCCGATGATTTATGTCTGGCGCTGCGTGCCGAATCGATTTTGATCGAGCGCATTCCGGGAAAGTCGACGGTCGGCATCGAAGTGCCCAACCATCGGCGGCAGACGATCACGCTGCGCGAAGTGATCGAGTCGTCGGATTTCGTCAATTCACCATCAAAAATGACGCTTTCGTTAGGGAAGGACCTGATCGGGCGCGTGCGGGTTTCGGACCTGGCGCAGATGCCACACCTGTTGATTGCGGGGTCAACAGGAACAGGCAAGAGCGTTTTTCTGAATTCGCTGATCGTCTCGATGCTTTACAAGGCGACGCCGGAAGAACTCAAACTGGTGATGGTCGATCCCAAGCGGCTCGAACTGGGATTGTATGAAGACATCCCTCATCTGCTGGCGCCTGTCGTGACCGACCCCAAAGTAGCCTCCAACGCACTGCGCAACGCCACGCGCGAGATGGAGCGGCGCCTGAAACTTCTGGCGCATCGCGGTGTGCGCAATATCGATCAATACAACCGCACGTTTGCCAAGGGACAATCGCTCTCGCTATTCGAGAACGTGGAAGAGGAGGAACATAGGCCGCTGCCGCTGATCGTCATCGTCATCGACGAATTGGCCGATCTGATGATGGTGGATACGACCAACGTAGAAGAATCGATCACGCGCCTAGCGCAAATGGCCCGCGCCGTGGGCATTCACCTGATCCTCGCCACGCAGCGCCCATCGGTTGACGTGATCACCGGGCTGATCAAAGCGAACTTTCCCGCACGCATCTCCTTCCGCGTGGCCAGTAAAGTGGATTCGCGCACGATTCTGGACGCCAATGGTGCGGAGTCGCTGCTGGGCCGCGGGGACATGCTCTATCTGCCGGCAGGATCTTCGCGGCTGCACCGCATCCACGGACCGCTCGTCACCGAAGATGAGATCGTGTCCCTATGCGATTTCTGGAGATCGCAGGCCAAGGCTGTCTACAACAAGAAACTCCTGGAAACACCGAAAGAGGAAGCGAACGTTGAGGCTGCCGGCGAAGGAGGCGACGACGTTGACGACGAACTTTATCAAGAGGCGGTCCGCGTGGTTTGCGAGATGGGACGCGCCTCTACCTCTACGCTACAACGCCGCCTGCGCATCGGTTATGGCCGAGCGGCGCGGCTGATCGACATCATGGAAAAAGACGGCATCGTTGGTCCCGCAGACGGCACCAAGCCCCGCGAAGTGCTTAAGAAAAAAGACTGGATGCGGGAATTCGACGAATCGCTGAAGTAACTCCTCATCGCTCCGAAATTGACTGGCCGTCGAAGATTGCGAGAGGGAGCGGATTCGGTCTCGACAGCGTAACTCTGCGCCGCTACAATTTTTGGATTCCTACCGTGCCGGGGTAGCTCACCGGTAGAGCGCGGCCCTGAAAAGGCCGGCGTAGGCAGTTCAACTCTGCCCCCCGGCACCACTCCAGGCGAGGAAGAGGGGCGGTTACTTCCCAGCGGTGTCCGGCGTCTGCTGCCTCGGCTGGGCTCAAGTCTGTCCTTTGGGCCATCGCCCATCGGTTCTGCCGCGTAGTTTCTTGCATGAGGGAGTTCGACTCATCGAACAAAGTATCGAATGCGATCCCAAACTGCGGAAGCACCGCGCGCGGAGTTTGGCGCTGACAGCCACTACAGTATCCATCATGGCTTTTGGGATGTGGCGGCCGTATTCCCCTCTGGCCTCTGCACTGGGCTTCACGCACCTGCCGCGGATGTACTGGCCAATTCTTATGCTGACGCTGCTCAGCTACGTTGGACTTACGAAGATCCTCAAATTGTGGTTGCTGCGGAGGCACTGGATTTAGACTGGCGTTCTCGATGACGGCAGTTTCGCCAGCACAACCGATCCTATCCGGGAACAGCCTAAACACAGGTTGGGTTGCGTTTAAGCTGACTCATCGGGAATCCAAGGATCGGCACCCCGAACCAGAGGGTGTTTCGTGGTTTCTAACGGTTCCCAAATCAAGACATGGCGCTGACTGCAGGCGTTGTGGCTCTCTTCGGACGTGAATCAATCGCTTAACCATATGAAGCCTTACACATGGAGCGCCATCTTTGCGCTAACACATCCGAGCGTATCGTCCACTCGGAAACTACCCAGAAATGGGGATCCAGGAAACACCTCTCTCTTTGCGCTATCTGAAATAGACCCACTGAGAAATAGCTTTCGATGCGAAACGGGCGTGGCCGCGGTCCGAAGGAAGCTGCCCTTGCGTTCCTTACTGCCGACCAGTTAATTAAGTCCGCCACCAAGCTTCGGCAAATCGAACTTGGTCTCGGTTTTTACTTGCGTCGCGCGTGTGGTGAGGATTTCCAGGTTCAGCTTCAATGCGTGCAAAGCGAGTCTACTACGATACTTTGCGACCGCTCTTGCAAACACGATTCCAGGGCATTAGACTCCCTGCCTTCCAGGCAGAAATCGGGAGCGATGCTATGAGAAATAGGCTTACGACCATTTTCCTCGTGGGTTTTGGCCTCTTGACGGTTTCAGTTCCGCTGTTCGCTCACCACGGAAACGCGGCGTACGCAACCGGAACTAAAATCACTGTGAAGGGAACCGTTACGGAGTGGATTTGGGCGAATCCACATTGTTGGTTGAAGTTTGATGCGAAACACGAAAAGGGTGAAATGCAGCATTGGATTGTAGAAGCCAGTAATCCGCCGGACATGACTCGGCAAGGCTGGGCCAAGACCTCATTCAAAGCCGGGGATGAAGTCGTTGTTACCATGATGATACCCAAGAACGGCGCGGCAGGAATCGGGCGTTTCATCAGCGGACCGAATAGCATCGTGCTTAACGGCCAACCGTTCCCGTCGGGGGTTGCCAACAGCACCCAGCCCGCACCCAAGCCGTGAAGACTCCACTCTAGATGAACGGTATGTCCCTAATGACTGGACTAGCGGCCTTGAGCCTATTTCGGGCGGATGCTGCTTTTCGCGATGCGAGTATTCGGAAGCTGAATCGAAAGAATGAAATCTAAGCTGGGGAGGAATTTCGGAGGTGTTAAAACGCTTAGTTGTCTCGGCGAGTGCAATGCTTGTCCTATTGACCTTTGCGCCTATTCTGTGCGCTCAAACCGACCAGCCTCCGGGGGTGGCAGAGCAGCTGAAGCAAAGGAAATGGAATAATAGTCCGCCGGTCAAGGCCGAGTACGACGCGAAAAAGAAGGCAGCCCCGGCTCCACGCCGTGACCTGTGGGGGCTTTGGGATGGCACCGCCGAGGGCGGGATCCAGGCAAACGGCCCGATTGAGTACCCAGCAAATCCGGGTGGATCTGCATCGCAAGCAGGGGATCGACCAGCCGATGACCCTTTGTTAGGCGAACCGGGCCACTTTGGCCAACCCGACGAGAGGGGTATTCCCCACCACCCACCTTACACGGCTTTGGGGGAGGAAACGCTCAGAGCCAACAAACCGGGAACGGGCATCAGAGCAGTTCCCCCCGGGGAGATAAATGACCCAGTGGATTTCTGTGACCCGCAGGGGTTCCCGCGCATGGAGCTTTATGAATTCAGAGTAGTCGAGCTCGCTCAAACGAAGAACCAGGTGCTTTTCTTGAATCAATTCTACGACAATTGGCGCGTCATCTGGACGGACGGGCGAGAACTTCCCAAAGATCCCGAACCGCGGTGGAACGGGTATTCGGTTGGCAAGTGGGTGGACGACTACACGTTTGTGGTTGACACCGTGGGCATGGATGAAAGGACCTGGCTGGATAATGTCGGTCGCCCGCACAGCAGCGATCTGCACGTCCAGGAAGTTTTCCATCGGGCGGACTATGACACGCTAGAACTCAGCGTGAAGATTGAAGACCCGAAGATGTATACGCAACCCTGGATGGCACTGAACAAATTCGTGCTCCACCGTCTGCCAGATAATTTCGATGTGGAGGAGTTTTTTTGCTCCCCATCGGAGACGGCGGCTTATAACAACGTAATCGGCAAGCCCGTTACCGCACCTCCACCCAAATAGCTCAGTGGGTTACCGTACCGGATTCCAGCTACTGGCGCGGCCTGTACTCTTTGTTGTACCCGGTCCGCTGGTTCGTTAGGCTAAAGCTACCGTCCTCCCGTGCAGAAATCTTGAGATTGTGTGCGGCGTCGGTGGGTGTGTGTTCCTCTACTAGGTTTGCGATGAATTCTTCTGGTGCGTTCAAATCCTTCCCTCCCTGATCCGTGGTTTCACCGAAGGCTTCTCTCGCTGGGCGCGTTACGCCTTAGTGGAGCTGCCAGATGTCTTCGAGCCCGGGTGAGCTTTTGAGGGTCAAAAAAGCCGCCCTGGAGGCGCCTTTCCTAGCGCCGTTGTCGAAGATGGCGACCCTCGGTTTGAGAGCATGCACGAACGTTGGCGATCCGGCAACGATCCCGTGGCGGTCCGTGAAATACAGATCGAACCTACCCAGCAGATTGTTGGGCAGACCAACGCGTACTCCTTGGTCCAGGTCAAATCGCCAAGTTCTATGGCCCGAAACGACCGAAGCGCACGACGATCCCGGTCGAGCGACCGTCCTCTACCGCGGCCGCGTTTTCGACTATCGGCTTGAACTCACGACACAGCGGATTCGGCGCCCCGCCTCCCAGGAGTGGACTCGTGATGGCCACGCCGTCGGAGGTCACAACCTGCACGTCGAGACCCTTGATTGGGATCTTGTCACCGCGTTTGACCGGCATGTAGTGTCCCTTGTCGCGAATTGCCGCATAGGCCTTGTAGCCGGCCAGCGCGTTTTCGCTCGTTTCGATCATTGGCGGCCCATGGTCGACGAAGTTGCGGATTGGCAACCTGGTGGACAGGTCGGGCACGCTGCCAAAATGATCGGCGTGCCAGTGGCTGATGACCAGATAATCGATCTGCTTGACGCCCGCTTCCTTGGCTACGGCGGCAATCTGCTTGGCGTCGCGCGCGCCCGGATTGCCGGCATCGAACAACATTGATTTACTTTGGTAGTCCTTCTGTTGGTGAAAAAGGTAGCGCTGCAGATTATGCGTGTCCCGCTACCTTGTCGTTGACCAGAGCGATGATCCGGGCCGGGCGCCAACCGGCCCACCCAACACATTCGCCGACCCCGCCCACGATCCCGACCATCGTCACACTACGTGGCTGGAATCGGGAACACAGAGCGGTGCGGGAGCAATTCGTCGAGTCCTACATCGCTCCGCGAGTTACGGCGTCAGCGGCTCGATATGGATGATCGTGGCGCCATGCTGGTCTCCCAACCACAGGCTGGAGAGAGCTCCGGATTTCTGCACTTCCACGTGACGAACGTTCGTTTCGTGAGGGAGGAGATACTCGGTGAATTCACCAGTCTGGCTATTGAGCCGGAGCGCAATATCATTGTCCATTCCCGCGCCCCAGGCATACGTCTTGTCATCGAACTGCGCGTCATACGGACGCGTCCACTGCGTGGGAGCCTTCCACTCGGTGATCTTTTGCGTCTTCGGATCGAACATCGCGATACCGTTGCCGTTAAACTCACCACACCACAATCGGTCTTGGGAGTCCAGGTGTCCTCGCCGGCAACCCTCAGCTTTCGGCGGTAGGTCATACCACACCGTTTGTAGGGTCTTACCGTTCGTCATCCAAATCTTGTCGTTCGTAAAGCTCATGCCGTACATGTTGTTATTAGAATCGGCAACCACGTCGTAGGCACGAGCGGAAGGGCTACCCGGTGGATAACTAACGTGAGTCCAAGTGTTGGTCACCAAGTCGACATGCCACGTGCCGCCTGACTCGTCGGTACCGTCGGCGACGTTGACCCATATCTTGCCATCCACCTGCTGGAACGCGGGGTCAATCATCGTCAGATGGCCATCTCCAATATTCGAATCCGCTATGGGAGGCTTAAAGGTCTCCATTTTTTCTGTCTTGGGATCGAACCTGACGATTTGCATTTGCGACATGTTGCCGAAGTAAACGCGCCCCTCTTTGTCAAAAGCGATCTGCAGACCGCCCTGAGCGAACGGGCCGACGCGGTTTAGCGGAACGGGATACTCCACCACTTTGCCGGTCTTCGGATCGAGTTTGCCAATAAACTGGGAATCAAAATCGGAATACCAAACGTTCCCTTGCGCGTCGAGCGCGGCGTCATGCGGCGCCGCATCCGGTCGCGGCAGGTCGTACGCTGTGTAAATCACCTCGGTTGCCTTGCCTTTAGGCCGCGGCTTGGTCTTCAACGGGAATTCAAAGGTATCCACCGAACTCAAGTTGACGGTGCTGAAATATTTGGCGGCGGCGATCTGCCTCTCCGTCGGCGTGCTTGCCGGCCTGGGAGGTCGGGTCCAGGGATGCAACGGAGAAGAGTTATTCGTGTGCATGGCCATCCGTTGTACGACTGGTATCATCTCTTCCGTGTTATAACGAGAAAACAGCACACGTTGCAGCGTGTGGCAATTCACGCAGCCCCCAAGCGCCATCTTGTCTTCCCGGGTTCCCGGCACGCTCGTGAGCAACTCACCGTTGGAGAGCTGCATGGCGAGCTTCGAGCTGCTGGTTACCTTATTAAGCTGCAAATCCAACTGGGCGGGTTCGGCCGTTACCTCCACGGAAGTATTTGGCAGCTCATATCCTGCGGCGCGAGCTTTGATGACATACCTGCCTGGCTCCATTCGGTCGCGCGGGAAACCGTACTGACCCTGGGCGTCGCTCACCACCCAAGTGGTGATCGTGGAGCCCGCCTTCTTTGCACCGACGATCACACCTTCCATTGCGCCCTCCGCCTGTGACGTCACCTTGCCCGTCAGCGCTGCGTGCGCCGAAGGAGCCGGCGTTTCTGCCATCAAAAAGCCCACCAAGGTCACGCCCAGCAAGGCACTGGCCACTAATGTCCCTGCAACAAGCTTCGCCCTACGCATGACTGGCCTCCTTTGGTTTCAGCCCGCACCTCATTTTTGACTCCGAAAACGAAGTACTGCCTACCCCGTCGCGTCGCTCACGGCTTTACGGAGACCCGTATCTGAGCATTCGTCCAGCAGCACTGAAATCCGTGGCCGCCGTTTCCGGACCAATCGTTGGCCACGACGCGCAGGATGTATTCACCGGGCTCGCTGACTTCGCATCGGCAAACGTCACCTCGCCTGGTCCACGGAATTTGCTCCAGGTCAAGATCACAGGAGGGGTCTTGGGTGGTTGCATCCCCAAAATCGTCTTGGCATCGTCGGAAACCCAAAGGGCCAGCGTCAGCGGGTTCCCCATAATAGTTGAGAGGCTCGTGCTGATCGGGCTCGGGCCTTGTACCGAGGCCCCGTCTTCAAACCGGATCGTCGGCGGCGTATTTTCGCTCGCCTCGATGAAGGGTGAGACCTCCCATAGCGGATCGAGGCTTGCGGGAACGACGGTCGTCTGGCCGTTGGCGACGAGCGTCCAGGTGAGCTTCCGAATCCCAAAATCTTTGGGCACCGTTACGGTGAAGACCCCCCACTGCCGCCCGGGCAAGAAGTGCGTTGGCTGGCCCTGGTCGGGTCCCCCCGGCTCAATCCGGTTGTTCGGCCCGACCGGAATATCCAAATCTTGTTTGCGATTACGATTGTAATAGCCGAGTAGAATACTATAGGTACCGTCCTGGTTTGCAAACCAACCCTCGAAGGCGGCTGTAATGCTCTGACCCGCGTCGTGCCTAGGCTCCAGAGGCAAGCTTTGCGCCTGCACCAGCGCGGCGCTCCCGAGCACGCCCGCCATCCATAAAATGATCACGCTCGAACGCCGCACTTGCATGGTTCCGGTTCCTTGCGGGTGATCTATTTCCGCGCCCGAGCAGCGGCGGATGCAATCTGCTTTGACTTTTGTTCCGTGAGCCACGACTGATAATCTTCGTCGCCGATGAAAGTCACATTGACCCAAGCGTGCGCCATTTCGTCGACCGTGCGATCGCCCCATCCAACCCATTGGTTCGGATCGGGGTTGTTCGGATTATTCACCGTGTTGTCGTGCCACGCGGTGATATGCAGCACGGTGCCCGCCGGCAGCACCGGTGCCGCATCGTCGGCATAAATATAGTTGGTCATCCAATTAAAATTGAAATGGTCCACATAGCTGAGCATCCCCGCAGATGCATGTGTGGCTGGAAGTTCTCGAGGCGGGCCGGCCGCCTCAGCACGTGGTATCCCTCCGTCTCCGCGATGGAGTTGGGACGAATGTCCAAAAGAGGGCCGTCGTCAGACTGGGTTGCCCCGTAAGCCATCAAGTACGTCCGATATTTCGGCTCCTGCCCCTTCGGATAGAGATAGATTGCCAACTCAGCACGATCGGTGATCTCCTGGCCGACGGCGTGTAGGTGGAGTTCCCACCAGATATGCGACCCGGGTAGCAGCAACTTTCCGGTATTGGGGCGATAGATGTCGTAGTTCTTTCCGATCGCCCACTCCATCAGCAATCCCGGACCGTCATTCTGAGTGTCGGTGCCCACGAAGAGACTCGACCTCTGATCGGGTTCATCTTGCTGCAGCCGTGCGAGGACGTGATGCATGATGCGGCGGCCTGCGGGTGTGGCTGGCCGAATCTCAACCGCTCGCACCCACCGGGGCTCGGTCACCGGCACTGCAGTGTACGGCTTCCACCACACATCTTGTCCGTGAGCAGGCATGGTGTAGGGGTCTGACGAGATGACCATATCTGGCGCACCGAACTGTTTGGCGAGTTGCCAGCCGTCGTCATTCGGCCAAACTCTCGGAGGTGGCATGTCGTTAGGATTTCCCAGAGGCGCTCCCGCATCGATCCACCGGACGATCGTATCGATCTGCTCGTCGCTCAGCGATATATCATTTTTGAAATGCTGGATACCCAACGACTTGTCGAGATGCCATGGCGGCATGGTGCGCGTCAGTACGCGCTGCCTGATCGCCCTGGCCCACGGACGCGTCTCTTCATACGTTATGAGAGACATGGGCGCCATCGATCCGCTCCGGTGACAGTCCTGGCACTTCTGCTGAAGAATCGGGGCGACGTCTTTAGCAAAGGTGACCTGTCCCTGTGTCGTGGCCCCGTTTGCCTGCGCCTTTACGCGCGTTGGAGACATACCCACCGCGACCATCACCATGAAAACCACTGGAATGACGCCACTAGCGCCGCAATACCTGGATCTCCGCACGGCCTTCATCTCGATACCTCCTTGCCGAAACTCCTCAGCGAAATGCTTAACTTTCCGGCCGCGTCGATTTTCCTTTGAAACGGACCACTAGATACCGCTTATGGTGCCCACTGCACCACGCATCCCTCAGTGTGTCAAGCAGAAATCTTTTCTGTGCACACCTGGCCTCACCAACGCGGAGCCTATTCCGAAAATCTGAGCATTGGAACTTGGCCCCGATTCTCCCGCGTTCAAATGAATCTCTCGTCTCGGAGCTGCCGCATTTTATTTTTTCGTTGGCATCGTGTCACAGGTCCACATTGCGTTATTGACCTGGCTCTTAGGTCATCGAGGTGAACTGGTCGGACGTGAAACGGTACGGCTCCCTCTGCCCTCTGTTGCCTCAAAGGGTAATGGCCGCGGGCAATCGGTTTTGGGCAAGCTAGAACCAACTCCTGGGGCATGTTTGTCCTGTTTGACCTAGGAATACGCTCAGGTTAACGAGACAACCGCGCTCGGGAGCGGTCCCGGGGGACAGCCGTCCTTTTTCTTTATGCGCCGTATGCGACGATGATCTTTGAATGCAGGATTGATTTCACGTGGGGACTGCCGCTCCCTTCAGCGAGAACGAGATTAAGCTCGTGAAGTTGTTGTCGCGGCGAAGAGACTTGGCGGTCTCCCGAAATCGAACACGGGCACGACGAAGGGCATTTCGCTTCATTCGGAATGGCCTTGGGTGTATAAGAGGCCATCTGGCCGGACAAATGGAAAATCCCAGGCAAATTTCGAGCCGGGCACGGACCCAAAGGAGATGGGCGATGAAGACTGGTCGGATATCAAAGGTTGGCGCAGTAGCGATCGTTGTGTCCGCGTTTTTGCTCGCCACGGGTGATCGGTTTGTGCCGGGACGCGGTGTTCAGGCCGCCCTGGCCGTTGAGAAGACGGTGAGCGTTTCAGCTACGGGAGGCACATTCGCGGGCAGGTTTTCGACTAGGGCAATGCCCTTGGGCTTGCCGTCCGAGGACACGGCGAAAATCGTGCTGAATGCGTCGTTGCCGCACCATCACCCGCAATGGCTGGAAGTGCCGATGGGCTCAGTCAAGATCCGAGTCTTTGTCATTTATCCGGACTTGGGCGACACGGCACCGGTCGCAGTAGTCACGGCGCGCAATCAAGGGCTGAGTGACTGGGTACGCGCGGTCGGCACTGAGGTTGTGAATGAGGGTTACATCACAGTCGTTCCTGACCTCCTTTCGGGCTTGGGGCCGAACGGCGGCGGTACTGACTCGTTCGCCACCCATGAAGCTATCGCGACGGCGCTCGCCCGCTTGGGCGAAGGTGAGACCGAGCGCCGGACGAAAGCCGTGCGTGACTATTTCGTAAGCCTGCCAGGCTCCAACGGCAAGAGTGCGATGCTTGATTTTAACTGGAGCGAAAACCGCCTCGACGCCGCCCTAAGCAGCCTGACGCAGCAGCGTGTGGTCAAATTCGATCTGACCGAGCACGCCTGGCACAACACCCTGGCCCTGCTAACGAGCTTGGCGGAGCCGGAGGCAACGCCGCAAGCGAAGTCCACGCTGCCTGCGGTTAAAGATGACGCCGCTGCCGCCGCTTCTGCGGCCCGTCAGCGCGATGCCCAGCAAGAGATCGCCAAGCGTAGCGACATTGTACCGGGTCATTTCGGCGGCCCCGAGAAAGTGGTAGATCAATCGCCTCGCCATGGCGAGTGGGTCGATATCCCGGCGAGCACTGCCGCGGGTTCGGTGAAGCTGCATTCTTGGCTCCTCCAACCGCTCGGCAACGACAAGGCCGCGGTGGTAGTCCTCATCCATCCGGGACCCGGTATGGACATCGGCGAGGCCCCAAGAAAAGGTGAAGGAGCAGACTGGATGCGCGTCGTTGCCGATAAACTCGCGCTCCAAGGCTTCATTGTCATCATGCCGGATCTGGCCTCCGGTTTGGGCCCGAACGGAGGCAATTTTGATTCGTTCAAGTACCCCGACGATCTGGCCAAGGCGTTGGGGACGCGCCCTGTCCCCGAGAAAATAGGGCTTCTCAGGGCGGCGCGAGACTACGCGCTCAATCTGCCGCGGGCGAATGGCAAGAGCGGCATCACCGGCTTCTGCAACGGCGGCGGCTTTGCTTGGGAAAGCGCGGCGGAGATACCTGGGATCAACGCTGCCGTAAGCTTTTATGGCGCCCCTCCCGACCTCGCTACGATGGCAAAAATACAAGCTCCAGTTCTCGCGTTTGCCGGCGATGATGACCCTGGATTGGCACCCAAGGTGGCCGCTGCCGCGCCTGAGATGCAGAGGCTCGGGAAGACGTTCGAGTTCAAGATCTATCCCAACGTGACTCACGCGTTCCTCGAGCACCAGACACTGGGTGAAAATGCCGTAGCGACCCTTGATTCCTGGCCGCGGGCGATAGCGTTTTTTAAGCGATACTTGAATGCCCAGACGAGCAGCACCAACACTCGGACAAACTGAAGGAGGGGGCCCTCCCGGGCCCTCCCCCCGCCCCTCTTTTTACAGGTCAAGTGCGTTTGTAATGCCCACGATGAAGATGTTGACGCTTGACACAACCCGGACCGAGCACCCTTCTCCAATGTCAACCGCAATTAGCGAGTCCGTGCGCCGTCCTTAACTGCTTTCAGCATCAGTTTAATGCGTCGTTGTTGCCGTTACCAAACGCCGCCATTTGTGACGGATTGTTTTTCTTGACGTGAATTACCTTGTCTCGGTCATGCCGGGATCGCTGCGGCAATATTTGTGGTCGCAATGGTACACAGGCGAGCTGCCCTGAGGCGGTACCGAAAGAATCAGCCGAAATAACATCTATTTCTACGAGTTCTTAAGTCTTCGCAGGCGATCTTCGACGCCAGTGCTTAACCTGCCTCCAAGGGAGAGAGTGCCGGTGTAATCCGTTACCACACGACGGATGTTAGAGGCTCCGCAAAATGGGGAATTCATAAGTTCATTCCAGGTTCTTCCATCGCTAGCACCCGAGGCGAGTTTATCATCGCCGGGAGGCGCAACGTTTCCGAAAGACATTCGCTGGATACCTTCGCAGCTCATTCCGCACATTCTGGGGATATCAGTGTTGGCACGCACCGCAAACAGCAAATCGCTCGGGCTGCGGCCCTCGGGTCGGGATGAGCTTGGGGGGCGCGAGTGGGCGGCGATTGAATGTAGGATGGCGCTCTATTCCCCAGCCGGCAGTTTGCGCGTTCGGAGTTCCGGAGATAGCCGAGGCTACTTGGCCTTATCGGGGCCGGTAGCGGGGGCGGCGGTGGGGCCGGTTTGGCTGCCGAAGTACTTATTCCAGCGTTCCTGGTCTGAGGGGGAGCACTCCATTTCTTGAATTTCGAGATGGGGTGATTGCAACCTCAAACGGAGTTTGTCGAGAGCCACCCAAGATTTCGTGTATATCTTCGGGTCGGTAATTTTGATGGAAAGCTCCAAATGGTCGGCGTCCACGCGGTGATAGGTTTCTTCCACCTGCATGGCGTCACTTTGCGGAAGGCCGGCGTTATCGAGCCAGGTTCTGTCATCGTAGAATCCGTTCGTCTGGACGACAAACGTGTAGTCATCGGCCCACTTGCCCACCGAGTATCCCCACCAGCGTGGTTCGGGAGGAAGGGCATCGGCGCTGTTTCCCCATGCCGGATTCTGGGGATCGTTTGGCAGTTCGCGGCCATCGGTCCAGATTTGTCGCCAGCGGTGCTGGAATTTATACAAGATCACGGTGTGAGTGGGAGTCTGCAGGATTTCGCTGGTCCTAAAATTATGAAGATTCATTCGCGGGAAGCCCCCTGGATCACATTTGAGGATGGGATCGTTCGTCAGCGCGTCAGGAACCATGCGATACCCCTCGACGGGGATATGGGCCTTGAGGGTTTCGCGCCCTAGAGGTGTGTACGGGGGCTCAACATCCGGTTTCAAGCAATCGGGTGTGGCGTAGCCCGTGTCGGTGACCGGCGCATTGGGATCGACCGTATACTTCCCGCCGGGTTTATCGCGCTTGCACGATTCCATGGCAGCGGCACCTTTCCCCTGGATTCCGCCGGCTACCCCGTTGGCGGGTTCCCAAATTCCTGAGATGTCGCGCTTTGGGGCTGGTCCGGGTTTTTCGCCTTTGCGATCAAAATCGTAGACCGCTCCGGGCAGCCGAGCCTGAGCGCGCGCCCTAGGCGAAAAAGTTAAAACCGCAATCAGGCCAATCAAAGGGGCAATCAGCGGAACCGTCAAATGATTTTCTATTAGAGGGCGTTTTGGCATCGAAAGGTTCCCTCCCGTTCCGATGGGTTCGGATTCCACGGCTTAGTTCGAACATTCTCAAAATACTCTGCGCACCGATTTCGGCACGTGAAGCTTTCGGCCGGAGCCAATTCCTCATTATTGGGGATAGTCCGACCCGGATCCGGAGCCAGAAACGATGCCGCCCGTGCCTAGCTTCTTACCATTGAGGAGCACGACCGACAACAGACGCCCGAGAGGCTTCCCATTTCTGACTGGCGTCAAAGTGACGGTAACTTCATCTCCAGGCTTAAAGGTCTGCTTGGTATAGCCGAGAGGGACTATGTTGGGTCCACTTTGAGTCTCGACGACCCACTGCACGGTTTGGCCGTTTTCATCTTTGACGTCAAACCTCAAAAAGCAATGCGGATTGGCCCAAAACCATTCCACGACGCTGCCCTTAAGTGTGAGTTTTTTCGTCGTGTCGAATGACGCGGCACCGTGGTGCGCGAACAGGGAAACACAAACCACTAGAAGGCCTGTAGCCACAGCGAAAATTGCGATAACCCTATGTCTCATTGCGATGCCTCCAATCGGCGAACATCTATCTCGATAACTAATGTCTCATTCAATTGACAAAGCTAATCGTAGTAAGCGGGGGCCTTTTTGAGTTTCGCATTGGCCGTGAAATCGTGCTGAATCCAAAGCTGCGCGCCCGTTTTCTTCAAGAAAGCCTCGATCGCAGCTCTGCTAGCAGCGGTTTGATCGCGGTTGAAATCGGTCTTTGGAACGCGGTGCTGGGCGCGTTCTTCTGGATAATGATACAGATCGCCCGAGAGCAATACGGGGCCCGCTTTGCGCAATTTCAGAAAAAGAACCTGGTGGCCGGGCGTGTGCCCGGCAGCCGATTTGATGATCACGGCCCCGTCGCCAAAGACGTCGTATTCGTCAGTCTTGAGGATTACCGTCTTGCTGTTCTTCAGCGCGCCGAAAGTTTCCGGTGTAAGGCAGCGCGCAAAAGCCGGCGGCTGCGTGAACATGGCATCGCGCTCTTCCTGCCGCACGAGCCACGTGGCGCTGGCGAAATCGTTCGCGTTTGCGGTGTGATCCCAATGGCAGTGCGAGAGTGCCAGGTACGTAATATCCTGCGGCGCGTATCCAACCTCGGCCAACTGCGCCTTTAAGGGCTTCGTCACGGTGGCCATCGCCGAGCTCCCAGGGTTACCCCCCGTTACGCTCCCACCGGACGCCAGCATCTTGTCCGCCAAGACGCCGGTGTCCCACATGAGCGTCCCCTTCGGATGCGCCACCAGAAAGCAAGGCACAGAGATCGCTTGGCGCGAACCCGTACACACTGGTATCGCTAATCTTCAATTTACCGCAGTCGAAGACGTACAGCCTCAGCGATGCGGGCGCCTGACGTTGGGCTTGCGCCGGGAGTTTGGCATCGGCCCGCTGGCCCGCCACGACGCTCGCTATGAGCAACGCAGCAATGAACATCAGCAGTGCCGACGCAATGCCAGAGTAGCGCACCTTATTGTGTGGCATGGATTCCTGTCTCCCACTTCGCTTTTCTCATCAGCGGGCTCAGGGACTCAGCCGGTTACTCAAGCCTGAACAATCTGCACGCTAAGCCCTTCCGGATCCTTGATGTGAAAACCGGCGTCGATATTTTCTTCCGGAGTTGCGCCGCGCAGCTTCAAATCGCGCGTTACCGATTCCTTGTCGAAGTGGTCCACCCCGATCGCAAAGTGATCCACGATACCGGTCGGATTCTTGTGGTGGAGCGAAATGAGAGTCTTGGTGATCCCCAAACGCACAATTTCATTGCTTTTATCTTGGCTCACCACAGAGAAACCGAACAGCTTTTCATAAAACTCGATCGAACGCTGCAAATTGGTGACTTGAATACTGATGTGATCGATTTTCGCACCTTTGAAGCCGGTCTCTTGAAGTCCAGCGGCCATTCCGCTTCCGCCAGCCAGCATGGCCAACCCGCGAATCAATTCCCGGCGCGTGAGTGCGCCCCTCTCGAACCTTGTCACGAGATTGGAAATGATCGTCTCCACCGATGCCTCCTTCCGTTCCAAAACGAAAGCTGCTCAAGCTGACTTCTTTCCGCCGGCTTTAATCGAGTTGTACTCCTCGATCGCGCTCTTGGTGCCGGCCATATCAATATCCGGCGTAAGCGTGCCCTTGAATTCGTCATACAGACGGACGGTGTTCATCACGATTCGTTCCGGGCCCATCCAGTTGTCGAACTTGCCCATCTTGATATCCGCCGCGGCTTGGCCAGCACTCATGTGAGCGTCGTAGCGCTTTTTGGTCTCGACCTTCAAGACGCGAAAATATTCGGCCATCTCTGCCAGGTCTTTCTTTCCGCCAACGGGCCCGTGGCCCGGGATGATGGTGTCCACGTCCATCTTCATGATTTTATCGATTGCCTCCAACCACTTCGTGACGTGGCCGTTATGGGCGTAGGGCACCAGATGGAAAAAGGCCAAGTCACCGGCGAAAAGAATTTTATGCCGCGGCAAAAAGGCGATGATGTCTCCCCAGGTATGAGCGGGCCCCGCAAAGTGGAATTCGACGACGTTGCCGCCGACGTTGAAGATCAGGTTGTCTTCAAAGGTGACGCTTGGCGGCGTCAGCTTGCGCACCTCGGTGCCGTCGGCTATGCCCTCTTGTTTCGGCCACGACCTTGGGGTTGTGGGCACAGCCCTCAAGACTTCTTGACGGCAGTATGGATGGCCCAGAATTTGCGCCGGCAGGAAGAATTGGTTTCCGGCTACGTGGTCGCCGTGGTGATGCGTGTTAATCAGTTGCGCGATCGGCTTGCCGCCCGTGGCCTTCTTGGCTGCTGCAAGGAACGCTTTGGTCTGCAGCGGAAATCCCAGAGCATCCAGGGCCACTGACCAATCTTCACCGACGAATAGACCAGCGTTAGAGATTCCGGCGTTGGGAAGACCAGTGCCTCCCTGCTGCTGGTACACGTAGACATTCGGCGCGAGTTGCCGCAGCTCAGTTTTCCACGTCGGCATCAGCGGGTAATGATCGTCCAGCGGGGGAAGCGGCGTTACCGCCGGCCACCCAATCCGACTGGAGGATTCATCCAAACGTTGGCCCGCTTGCCCCAGAAGGGCGTCCAGCCTCCCGGTTCCCGCCAACACCGCGCCAGCACCAAGCCAAGCAGCGCGCTTCACCACTTCACGCCGTGTCAATCTCTCTCCCACGGAACCTCCTCGAATTCGCAAGTCCTATGCCGCCGGATTATGTGGTGTCCAAGGACTCGGGTCAATCGGTTTTACACGATTCCGCGGAGACGCCCGAGCTGACAGCCGATTGAAGACCAGGCATGAGGGCCAATTGATTGCGATTGCCTCAATCCTCAAAATATGTTTGCCTATTGTCCAGCAAAGCGAAGAGCACTAGCTGCAGCATGGCGGCGGCGCGCCGTAGCCGACGATTCTAAGAGTCTTTGGCGCGAGTCGGGCTCGTTCACTGCCGCGGGCGAAAGGAGTGATATGTCAAAACGAATGGTGGGCTGGATTAGTGCAGCTCTGGTGGCCTCGACCTTCTCGATGGTTGGATCGTTGGTTGGCTCGCTGCTTGTGCAGTCCCAGGCGACGCCGACGACACAGTCGCAGGCGCAAGCAGCCGTTCACGTTCCCGATGGCTGGAACCGGCAGGTGAGTTCCATCAAAAATCAGACGCTAGGGCCGGCACCGCGCCACGACATTTCCGGAACCTGGGAACCGGCCAACGGGCCAAGCGACGGAATTCAAGGAACAGGCTCGAAGTCCATGCCGGCCGATGGCAAGCACGAGCCTCCTTATACGCCGCTGGGTTTCGAGCTCTTGAGCCGGACCAAGCCAGGAAACGGAAACAGAGAAGTGCTGCCCGCGGATATCGGCGATCCGGTTTTCTTCTGCAACCCTCAAGGGATGCCACGGGAAGATCTTTACGAACTCCGCGAGACGCAGATTCTGCAAACGCCGTCTAAGATTGTGATGCTATACGAATTCGACAAGATCTGGCGCGTGATCTGGACGGACGGGCGGGAATTTCCGAAGGATCCCGAGCCACGGTGGTTCGGGTACTCCGTCGGCAAGTGGGTGGACGACACGACTCTGGTGGTGCAGACCATGGGAACGGACGAACGGACGTGGGTGGACAAGGCGGGGCGTCCCCATAGCAGCGATCTTCTGGTGGAGGAACGTTTTCATCGGGTGGACCATGATCACCTGGAGCTCACCGTGACGATTGACGATCCGAAAATGTACACAAAGCCTTGGGTCGCGATGGACAAATTCCCATTTCACTTGCTCGCGGACGATTTCGATGTTCGCGAAATGATCTGTTCGCCCGCCGAGACCGCCGAATACAACAAAGTCGTCGGCAGTCAGACAAAATAATGAGCACAGGGTGTCCGATGCGATTGTTGCGGCATGTACAGATGCCGTCCTGAAGGGCGGCGCCACATTTCTGCCGTCGTCGAAGTGTAATGCGGACTTCCATGATCAGTGTGCAGCGCTGGGCTTTAAGCCCGGCAGTTTCGAACCGCATTTTGCGTGTAGTAGTGGTGCGCCACTCAAGGAGGCTTCCATGAAAATTACTTTTGCTACGCGCGGCTTGTTCGTGGCCATCCTTCTGGCGATTTCATCTCTCGCCGGCGGCCAGGAACCCGCCAAAAAGGCCTCGGTCAGCAAGGGTGAAGATCGAGCAACCTTAGAGAAGGAGCTGTGGGACGCCGACCAACAGTGGCTGTGCAGCTCCGGCGCCGGTCCTTATCACAAGGACTACAAAGAGTGTATCGAATTCCGCAATCAGTACTGGACGAACCAATTTTTCGAGATTTCGCCGGAAGGCCAGGTTCAGAGCAAAGCGCAGATGATTGCCGCGCAGCGCGCCGCGCATCCCTCTCCGGGAGTGGGGCCTTACCCGGACGATTTCAAACTAATGGCCGTCTACGAGAGTTTTGCGCTGGCCACCGATCATACACGTCTCAAACGCCAAAGTGCAGACGGCAAGATCAGCGAGATTGAAGTCCGCGTTTTGCGGATGTTCGAAAAGGAAAATGGCAAGTGGAGACCCGCCGGGGCGGCCCTGGTGCCAATCGGAAAATAAGTTGTCGATTCCGCGCTCTCGCGCCGATCGATGTGAAATTGATTAACTTGGATCGATGCGGTACACCCAGTTTCGCTCGGCGCCGCCATTGACGCGCTGCAATATTTCTTCCACTGCGGCATGCGTCGGCGCGAGGGTGCAAACCGGGTCGGTTGCCGCGGCATCGCCAGCCAGCAGGAAAGCCTGGCAGCGGCAACCACCGAAGTCGCGCGTGCGGCGATCGCAGCTCCGGCATGGTTCCGGCATCCAACTCTCATCCCGGAAGCGGTTGAACGCCGGCGAGTCCTCCCAGATCCAGTGCAAAGAGCGCTTGCGGGCGTTCGGGAACTCGAGCCCAGGGATAACCATAGCCGCGTGGCAAGGCAGCACACGACCCGCCGGATCAATGAGCATCTGCTGATGCCCCCAGCCGTTCATGCAGGGCTTGGGATACTTTGCATAATAATCGGGAAAAACGAAGTCAATGCGCAGTTTGCCCTTGAGTCGCTCGCGAGCGGCCTCCACAACTTCAATAGAGTGCTCCAGTTGTTGGCGCGTGGGGAGTAATGCCTCTCGGTTGCGGAAGGCCCAACCATAATATTGCACGTTGGCAATTTCCAGCCGTTGCGCTCCGGTCTGCTCGGCAAAGTCGATCATCTCCTTCAGCCGATCGAGGTTGCGCCTGTGCACGACCATGTTCACCGTGAACGCGACGCGACGCTCGCGAATCATCCCCGCGATGCGCAGCTTGAGCGCGTGGCTACGAGTGCCAGCGAATTCGTTTGCAGGCACCTCTTCACTATCCTGGAAGCTCAATTGGATGTGCTCGAGACCGGCGCCGATTAATTCGTCCATCCGGCGTTCGTCGAGGCCCACCCCGGAGGTAATCAGATTCGAATAAAGTTGCGCTTCGCGGCCCGCGCGTACCAGTTCCGTAAGATCGGCTCGCGATAAAGGTTCTCCACCTGTCAGGTGCAATTGCAGGATGCCCATTTCGCCGGCTTGTTGGAAGATCGAGAGCCAGTCAGCAGTGCAGAGCTCCTCCGAGCGACGCTGCATCTCAAGCGGGTTCGAACAATAAACACAATGCAGCGGACAACGATGGGTGAGCTCGGCGATCAATGCACGGGGAGTGTACTTCATGCGTATTCGAGGACACCTCTGTCGCGGAGACGTGCGAGAAGTGCCACGGCCTCTGTCTCAATTGTAGCCGGTTGCGCGGAAGTGTAGCGCCGCTGCAGTTCTTCCACAATGCCGGCTAACGTGCGCTCACCGTCACAAAGTTCCACGATAGCGCGCGCCGGTCCCTTCAGCCGCAGGGCCCCTTCAGGAATCAGCAGCAGATCTTCTGGACCTCCGGCAGCGTTCAAGCGGCACCCAGGCGCGAGCCGCGGCACGCGATTTCGTTCCATCGCGCTCATTTCGTCACGCTCTCCGCTCCCGGGTGGAACGCGCCGGGAGGCGGCCAGCCGGGAGAGACATATGCGAAATAAAGCGCATCGAGCTGCGCCCACAAAATATCGCACTTGGCGCGCAGTGCCCCGAGCGCGAGTTCCTGCTCGATGGGTGTGCGGGCGTGTTCGATGACCCAGGCGAGGGCGAACTGCGCGTCTTCCGGCGCTTGGGTAAGCCGTGCATCGAAATAGGCCAGCCCGCCACTTAACCACGGATAATACTGGCGCAGCCGATCGATACGCAGCGCGATCAGCTAGATCCAAGTAGCCATTCACCGCGTAGTACACGCCTGCCAGAATTCCGCGCTGCGACGTGACCTGCTCCCGGTCGAGACCTGTCGCCTCCGCCAGAGCGATCCACTTTTCGATGCCGCCCGGATGAGCGCCGTCTCCGTCATGATCGATGATACGCTTGCGCCAAGCCCGACGAAATGCAGAATCCCCGCTCCGCGAGACAATGATCGCGTCCTTGATCGGAATAATGCTCTGGTAGTAATAGCGGTTGAGCGCCCAAGCCTGAAGCTGACCCCTAGTCAGCTTGCCTTCGTGCATCAATTGATGGAAAGGGTGTCGGTGGTGGTATCGCTCCGGGCCGATGGCCCGCAGGCGCGCTTCCAGTTCAGCCGGCGCGAGGCGCTGTTGATCTTGAACCGGCGTCACAGGGTCATCTCCATGCCATCCCCTGCCACTTCCCAGCCGGCTTCGCGAACCATGCGATGTTCCATGCTCTCTTCGTCCAGAATGGGATTGGTGTGGTTGATGTGAATGAAAATTTTGCGCGGTCGTTGGAGCGCCGCGAAGCATTCGAGACTCCCACCAGGGCCTGAGAGCGGCACGTGACCCATTTGCCGCGCGGTGCGCGTGACGCCCGGAATTTGCAACGGTTCGTCATCACTCCAGAACGTGCCGTCAAAGAGCAGCACGTCGCAACTCTGCAGGCGCTCGAGCAGGGCATCAGGGATGCAAGATACCCCCGGCAGGAACGCCAGTGTTCTTCCACTTGAACTGGCGCCCAATTCGGGTGAGATCAAGAGACCGATCACCGCATCCGCGGCATTCAATTCCGCCAATCTGGGCGCCCTTACGAAACCGGGAAACGAGCCCCGAAGTGGCAACACCTCTAAGCGCGCGCCTCCAGCGCAGAAAGGCCGGTCCAGCGGGATATCCTGCCAGCAAACCTGACCGGGGAAGCGAGCGAGAACGCCAAACAGACTGTTGTCTTCGGTGAGAATCTTGCGAACCGAGCGGGTGGCATACGCACGAAACGAATGAAACTCGCGAAGGAGCAGCAGACCGAGGACCTGGTCCACTTCGGCGCTCGCAAGGATCACATCATGAATTGGGGAGTTACGTGTGCCGTTCGGCGGCCATAGATCGGGAGTGGCTTCAATTTGCACGCGCAGGTCCGGAGAGGCGTTCAGAAGACTCCACCGACTGGGAGCGGCGCTCCAAGCAAGTTGAGCCTGCGTGCGAAAAGAACCCTTGAAGCTGCGGTCGCGAACACCGTGGCAGTTCACACAACCACAATTCCACTGTGGGAAGCCACCACCCGCCGCGCTGCCCAATATTTTTACCAGCATTGCAGGGCAGGAAGAAGGAGGGCACTAAAGCCGTGTGCCAGTCCCAGTGATTTCAGCTACGAACGTTACCGCCTCGAGATCGAGATTAGAGCTCGCCGTTGCTGTAAGAATTGATTTCGCAGCTAAGGCAGATCTCCTCAACTTGCGGGGTTTCCCATTCCATAGGTGCACCCTTCTCAGTAGCCAGTTGCTACTGACCGCTATATTATCAGAGCAACCGGTATGCATGCAAGCACGAAGACCGAGGGAGAAGTTTCGCTCTCCCAGGCAGATTCCAGCTCGCTCCTTCGCACCTTTCGAGCCCTTCACTATCGCGATTTTCGGCGGTTATGGACGGGGTTGGCGGTATCTGCCGTCGGTACGTGGATGCAAATTGTCGCCCTCAGTCTGTTCGTCCTCGACCTAACTCGCGGCTCGGCAGCGGCACTTGGTACGGTCTGTTTGACCCAGGCTCTGACGTTCCTTCTGTTTGCAGCCATAGGCGGTAGCGTTGCGGACCGTTTCGACAAAAGGCGACTACTGCTGCTAACGCAAAGCCTCATGATGGGATTCGCGGTCCTTCTAGGCATTCTTACGCTGACCGGACTGATCCGCTTCTGGATCATCCTGTTGGTCGCTTTTGCGAGCAGCTCTGCGTTGAGTTTTGACCAGCCCGCGCGCAACGCGCTGATCACCTCTCTCGTGCCCAAGGAACACTTGATGAACGCCGTTTCGCTGCAATCGGCCGTCTTCAATGGCGCTTCGATCTTGGGACCGGCGCTTGCGGGCTTGGTCTTGAGCAGAATCGGCTATGCCGGAAATTTCTTTTTGAATGCCGCGAGCTTTCTCGCTGTGCTCGTCGCACTGCTCCTCTTGCGGACACCGCAGGAGCACACGCGCCGGCCTGGTGGAAGGCTCCTTGCCTCCGCGCGCGAGGCGCTGCAATACGTTCGTCGCGATTCTGTGCTTCCGAGTGTAGTTCCCGCATACGCAGCGTTGCTATTTTTTGGTCCCTCGGGAGCGCTGGCGCTGCCCGTGTTTGCCAAGGAAGTTCTGCACGTTGGTCCCACGCAGCTCGGTGTGTTGTTCTCGGCCGTCGGGGCCGGCACGGTCGTGGGTGCACTGATCTTGCCCTCCTTGGCAGGCACCACTGACAATAGCCGGCTTGTGTTTGGGGCAATTCTGCTCTGGACGATAGCGCTCGCCGTGTTTGGCTGGAGTGATAGCCTACGCGTTTCCGTTCCTGCTCTGTTTGTCGTGGGAGCCGCGCAGAATATAGCCGGAGCCACCACCATTACGCTGCTTCAGCTGCGCGTCCCAGTCGAAATGCGAGGCCGCGCCATGAGCTTGAATACCCTGCTGATCATGTGCATTCGGCCGCTGGGGGACTTTCCGGCCGGAGCAGTTATCACCTGGCTGGGATTCCGCCCGACCGTGCTGCTCGGCGCGGCGCTGGTAGGCGCGGTGTCGTTGACTTTATACGTGGCGCGCGAGGTCGGCGCGCCGGAGGCCCAGGTCCGCTAGATGTCCACATGAATTTGGCCACAGCACTGCGCTTCATTTGACTGGATTCCATGCTGCGAAAACCTAAGATGCAAAGGTGCCGCGTTGGCCTGGTCCTCGATCAAAACTGCCAAGTGAGCCTGGCATAGGTACTGCGCTTGACGAGCGATGAGTTGACGCTTTGCAAAATATCTCTGAACTCCGCGTGGTCATCCTTGAGCAGATTTTGTCCCACCAGGTTCAGTTCGATTCGCTCCGCAAGCCTCCAGGTCACCTGCATATCCAGCCGCGTATAGGAAGGTATAAGCTGTGCCGCCAAGCGCTCGACAAAGTAGGCATTTGCATCCCAGCTCAAGCCCCGGGACAGTTCCACGTGGGACCGAAGTTCTGCCTGATTGTCCGGGGTTGAGCCCTGCGTGCCCGTCACGCTCATGGTATCCAGACTGGCGGGATCGGCATGCAAATTCGTATTCAAGAACGAATAGCCGGAGTTGAGCGTCCAACGACGCGTTATTTCCCAATTTACAGATGCTTCCACTCCGTGCGTCGTCCCGTACATTTTGTTGCCCCGCACGATAGGGTGAACGAGAAGGGGTGGAACGGAGCCTGAGTCGAAAAATGAGGGAGACGGCTCTAAGCTCTCCAGTCCGTGGTAGCTATTGAAAAACGCCGCGACGTCAAGAGAACGCGGTCAATGGGCTGTGCTCGATAACCTACCTCATATGCTATGACGTGTTCAGACTTCATGTTCGGGTTGCCCAGCACGGCGACCTCAGCAGGTCCAGGCAACGCTGCGAGCGCTGCATCCAGACCCACATCTCGTCGCGCAGGAGTGCGATTAGCACGTGAAATGGCGGCCCAGAACGTGCGGCGATTACTGGGAGTCCAAGCCAATCGAGCGCTCGGCTCAAGATCGAAGCCTCTAAAATAGTCGTTCGCAAATTTCGATCCCAAGTACAAGGCCAAGCGGTCGGACTCCAGTGTTATTTGATCTTGGATGAACGCGTCGAACAGCTTGCGTGCAAGGTTCTCTGGAAGAATGGCCTGGTCAATCGTACCTACGGTTTTGTCAGCGGTGCGGCGGTACCTGCGACCTGAAAGCTGTTGAATTGATTGTCTGGCAAAGGAGGATCGATCAGACCGTTCGTCCCATCGAACGTGGCCTACGAGGTAAGGCGGCGAGACAACGAACCGTCGAATAGCCCTCGGACAATGTACTCACGACCACAAGGTCGGCACCAGAACCGCGAGGTAATGGTGCAACTGCTAGCATCACGGTCAGAATACACGAACGTTCCATAAGCGTCGTGAGCATCAGGGAGCGGAAGATGCTATGCGCTCTTTTGCACTGGGTACGGAGTCTGTACCGTACTCCGTCATGGGCAAACCGCACTGCCGGCGTAGAGGAATGGACCTAATCTATCGTGTCATTTCAACGGAACAGGGTAAGCCCGTATCGCTCCTTGAAAGAGGAAGGGAAGCCGCAAGGCCGATCGATGGCGATGCGGGTATCTAGACTGCGACCTGTAAAGCTGTTGATTGTGATTGTCCATCGGAAGAAGTTCTCTTCCGTCCGGACCTCGTCTCCCATGACGAGTACCCTAGGAGTCATAGCGGGAAGGCAACGACCTGTTAGGTAGCACTCTGACAATGAATCCCGCAACCGAAAGGTTGGCACTGGAACCGCGAGGCAACGGTGCATCTGGGAGCATCGATCCGGATCGGGGCTAGGGTTGGTACCACGGTGAGCAGATGCAAACTCTCGCAAGCGTCGTTACCCGAAGGGAGCGGAAGATGCTATGCGCTCTTTTTGCAGTGGGCACGGAGGGTTCTATCTCCTCCGTCATGGGCAATACAACACTGCCGGCGTACAGAGGGCACCTAAACTACCTGACATGTCCAATCAGCGGAACAGAGTAAACCCGTATCGTTCCCCACAAAGTGGGGTAGGAAGCCGTGAGGCGGACAATGGCGATGTGGGTATGGGAGCGCGAAAGGAAGCGAATGCTGCGCTGTAATAGCGCAGATAGAGGTTGCGTCGCCTGTTTGGGACAACATCACCTCGCCGGACAGGAAGCAAAGCAAATGACGACGGCGCAAGCCGTTGGTGCGGCTTCCCACACGCCTGGTGAATTTTCCATCGCCGTGCGAATCGGCTGTAAGCCAGTATCGAGTAGGTCTTAATTGCATTTGAATAAGACCGCGTCCTCGTTCGTTATGGGGGCGTTGTTGAGTGCTCGAGCCGTGTAACGCGAAAGTGTTACGCACGGTTCTTAGAGGGCTGGGCGCGAGTAATCGCGCCTGGCTACTCGGCGGTTGCGTCGCCTCCCTGGGACAACAGTACCTCGCCGGAAACGGAGCCCACTTCTCGTTGGTGCTCGAACTCGAGACCATTTGCAGAACCGCGGAATGAAGCAAAGCAAATGACGACGGTGTAAACCGTTGGTGCAGCTTCACACACGTCGGTTGGATTTTTTCACCGCCGTGTGACTCGGCCGCAAGTCAGTATCGAGTAGGCCTTATCTGCGTTTGAATAAGGCCGCGTCTTCGTTTTTTATGGAGGCGTTATTGAGTGCTCGAGCCGGATGAAGGGAAACTTTCAAGTCCGGTTCTTAGAGGGCTGGAGGCCAGCAATGGCCTCCGGCCACTCGGCCTAGGCCCCAAATAAGGTCCTGATGGGCGCCTAGGTTGATGTGATTCTGAAAATCGAGATCAAAGGTATTGCGGAAGTCGTTTAATTCCGGACCGTCCCGATCGTAATTGTCAAAATAAAACTGTCATGTCACGGCGACTCGAAAAAACGTGACTCCAGCGGCCCAGTACGTTTCCTCCCAGCAATGCGGCTAGGCCCGGTACGTTTATGTTGTCAGGGGGAGAGAAGACGGAATGCATGAAGATCGAGCCTTCCTTCCCCTTATAAACGTCTCCTTCAGTCATCAAGGAGTCTTTGGCAGAAAACGCGGTATGCCCGAAAACCACCGTGCAGCAGATGCCAGCCATCCTCGCCGTTCAGTCCGTTGAAATCGGGGAAGTGCTCGTTGTTGAGTTACTTTGCAAAGATTCGATGATTCGATGGGTGCTATCCTTGATTTTTCCGCCGTACTGTACAATGCCAAACCCTTGCACCTGGGTCCCGCCGCCGGCCGTCAGCAAGCCGCCCCGCGTGTCTGCAGAGCTTTTTGTAATAACGTTGATCACGCCATTCACCGCATTGGCGCCCCATACTGTCCCGCCCGGCCCGCGAATTTACCTCGATGCGGTCAATGTCTTCGAGCGGCACGTCCACCATGTCCCAATAAACGCCGCCGAAAAGGGGCGTATAGACGGCTCGGCCATCGACCAACACCTAGGGAATTCGCCGCGCATGGCGCCCGCGTGGCCATTTGCGCCCGCGATGAAGAGGACCTTGGTCGCGTGCGGGATGAATTTGCGGCGCGAAGAGACCACTTTTTCTGTGGGCAATGCCGACGTGTCGGACCCAGCACAGGTTCGATCGTTCCTGGCATCGGTTGAAAATACGCTCGGCGCGGTCGACGTGCTGGTCAATAACGCCGGAACCATTCTTGTCGGCCCCCTGGAGCACATGACAGTAGGCGATTTCGAAGAAGTCATGAGCGTCAACTTCTGGGGTGCCGTTCACACCACCATGGGCGTCCTTCCAGGCATGAAACAGCGCCATAAGGGACGGATCGTAAATATCACATCTATTGGGGGCAAAGTGGCTTTCCCGCACCTCTTGCCGTACACGGCCAGCAAGTTCGCCCTGGTCGGATTCAGCGAAGGGTTAGGGACAGAACTGGCCAAAGATGGAATCTGGGTGACTACGGTAGTTCCAAATTTGATGCGCACGGGAAGTCCGCGGAACGCCGACTTTAAGGGCGCTCATAAAAAGGAATACGCGTGGTTTACGATCACCGATTCGCTGCCTGGCGTTTCCGTGCGTGCCGAGCACGCCTCCAGGCAAATCATCCGGGCATGCCAAAATGGCTGCAGGGGCTCTGGCAGTACTTGCGCGGCGACCGCACATGGGGCCGCATGAAACGCAAAGGGCTCAAATCCCCAGCTCCTACCCGAGTCGCCTAAGCTCGCTTCCACGGCGCCGTCCAGGCAGGCAATCCGTACCTGATGACTAACGCACGCCACTGTTTCCATGCAAGTGCCCTGAATTCTGCGACCAGCAACTTTCCGTTACTTGGCGGGTTTAGAATAGAGAAACTCGGCGCCCAGCCGCGGCAGGTCTCCCATGCGTGCTTGTCGGTTTCAAATAATGCTCGCGAGGTGAGGAAGATGCGTAATTTATCTCTGCTTCGGTGGCTGTTGCTTCTGGCCGGTGTGCTGGTCCTATCTTCCCCAGCGCTGGCGCAAGTGAGCGTCGGCGTATCCGTGCACGTGGGCCCGCCGGCACTACCCATCTATGAACAGCCAGCGTGTCCCGGCAACGGCTTCATCTGGATTCCCGGCTATTGGTACTGGGGTCCTGACGGCTACTTCTGGGTTCCTGGGACCTGGGTAATTGCACCGCGAGTCGGATTCCTTTGGACTCCGGGCTATTGGGGCTGGGGAGAGGGCGTCTACGTTTGGCACCCGGGATACTGGGGGCCGCACGTCGGCTTCTATGGCGGAATCAACTATGGTTTCGGCTACACAGGGGTGGGGTATGCCGGGGGATATTGGCGCGGCGGAGCTTTCTTTTATAACCGGGCAGTTACCAACGTTAATGTCACGGTGGTGCACAACAGCTACAACCGGACTGTGGTCAACGATAACGTCGCAGTTAACCGTGTCAGCTATAACGGCGGCGCTGGCGGTATCGCCGCCCGCCCTAGCCCAACCGAAGAGGCGGCGGCGCGCGAGCAGCATATAGCGCCAACCACAGAGCAAGCTCAACACGAACATGCCTCCGGATCGAATCGCGCTCTGCACGCCTCGGCAAATCACGGGCAACCGCCCGTCGCAGCAACGGCTAAGCCAGGCGTATTTAGCGGACACGAGGTCGTGGCGGCTCGGGGGGCGAGCCCGAATGGGCGAGGCGGCGAGCACCCAGGGGCTGTAGCTCCGAATGCGCGCCGGGAAGATCGCCCGGCTCCGCGTGCGGAAAATCCACGCGGAAATGTGCGACCTAGTGCCGATAGGCCCGAGCGGACAGCCTCGCGGCTGCAAACCGCGCAGCCGCGAGGCCGTTCAAACAATGCGCCTGAGCCTCGTGGGCAGCCGGCTAAGCAGAACAATAGGCCCGAACCAAGAGAAAAGGGCGGCAAAGGGGAAGAGCGGCGATAGCAGCGGGCTAGCTATAGCTAGGAATCCCTTATTCGTCCGCTTTCGAAACAGGCTCTTTCTGTTTTTCGGCGTTATCTCTCAAAAGCTGATAAAGGTGCGTGCGGCTAATCCCGAGAATTTCCGCCGCGCGCACCTTGTTTCCCCCGACATGGTCGAGGACGCGCTGGGCGTGTCGGTGCTCCAATTGGTCGATAGACATCAAGACTTCATAGTCGGCCTTGGTGGTGGGGGCTTGACTCTGTACACGCTCCGGTAGATCACGCACGTCAATCACGTCCGTTTCGGTCATCATGCAACCATGTTCGATGACGTTTTGCAGCTCGCGAATATTGCCGGGCCAAGGGTAGCGCGCCAGCACGGTCTGGGCGCGTCGCGTGAGACCTACTACAGGCTTACTGTGCTGAGCAGCGAAAGCCTTCAAGAAATGGCGTTGCAAAAGCGGCAAGTCCTCCGGACGTTCCGCAAGCGAAGGAACTTTCAATTCCACTGCGGAGAGCCGGAAATAGAGATCTTCGCGGAACTTTCCCTGGCGGGCCATCTCCTGGAGGTCACGGTTCGTCGCAGCCACGACACGCACATCCACTTTGGTGACCGCAGGCGAGCCCACACGCCGGACCTCATGGCTCTGCAAAGTACGCAACAGTTTGGCCTGCATCGCTAGAGGCATTTCTCCGATTTCATCCAGCATTGCCGTTCCGCCGTCGGCATATTCGAACACGCCGACCTTATCCTGATTGGCTCCAGTAAACGCTCCTTTGACATGACCGAAGAGCTCGCTTTCGGCCAGGCTTTCCGTGATGGAGGAGCAATTGACAGCGACGAAGCGCTTTCCTGAGCCGCTCAACTTATGCAGGGCCTTGGCCACGAGCTCCTTGCCCGCTCCCGTGGGACCCGTTACGAGAACACTACGGAAATGAGGCGCGACGCGCCGAATCTTTGCAAAGAGATCCAGCATTAGCGGGCTGCGCCCAATGATGCCCTCGAACTTGAAATTCTCCAGGAGTTCGTTTTCTAGCGTGGAACTGCGCTGCCTGCGTTTCACGTCCTCAACGATAAGCGCAATGCGCTGGCGAAGCCTTTCGGGCGAAAACGGCTTGGGAAAATAGTCCGCCGCGCCTTTCTGAATCGCCTCCACGGCGGACTCAGTCGAGTAGTAGCCAGTCATCAAAATGACGTCGATACCCGGATCGAACTCAACAATCTTTTGCAGCAACTCCATTCCCTGTACGCCCGGCATTACCAGATCCATCAGCACGATCTGCGGGCGCAGGCGATGAATCAGATCCAGCCCCGACTGGGGGTCCGATGCGGTATGTATTTCCAGGCCAACGTTGGCCAGAATGAAATTCACAAACTTGAGATTTTTCGGGTCATCATCAATGACCACCAGCCTCATGGATGGGGAATTTCCGCTGCCAGCGCCCATTTACCTCACCGCCGCAACCAAAGCGTTCTCTACTTGCCGCATCAGTTCGTCCCGGGTGAAAGGCTTGCGAAGAATCGCCGTTCCTTCTTCCAAAACGCCCTGCGTGGCGATTTGTCCATCCGTGTAGCCGGACATGTACAGCACGCCAATGCCGGGCCGCTCACTCAACAACACGTCGGCCAATTTCTTGCCGCTCATTCCGGGCATAATGACGTCAGTCAAGAGAAGGTCGATAGCGCCTTCGGTCTTTCTTGAAATTTCCAAAGCCTCGGAAGCATCACCTGCCTCGAAGACTTTGTGGCCCCCGTCGCTGAGCGTCTTCCTCGTCAATTTGCGCAGGGACCGTTCGTCTTCCACGACTAGAATGGTTCGGCGTTCAGGCGTGACTTTCGCTGGGGCCTTCACTTCGGGAACAGCTTCGGCAACCGCGTTCACCTCAGGCAGATAGATCCTGAACGTGGTTCCTTTACCAACCTCGCTATCCACCCAAATGTAGCCCCCGCTTTGTTTGATTACTCCGTAAGCCGTGGCCAACCCCAAGCCGGTGCCTTTCCCCTTTTCCTTGGTTGTGAAGAAAGGCTCAAAGATATGGGACTGCAACTCGGCATCCATGCCGCAGCCCGTGTCGGTGACCTTCAACATGGCATGAGGGCCGGGAATGACGTAGGGATGACGCAGCACTGTGGAGCGATCCAAAGTCCAGTTCCCGGTCTCGATGGTCAGCTTGCCGCCATCGGGCATGGCGTCCCGTGCATTAACCACCAAGTTGAGGATCACTTGTTCGATCTGACTGCGATCCGCTTTTACGGCTCCGGTATCGGGCGCGAGTAAGAGCTCCATCTCGATATCCTCTGCAACTAACCGGCGGAGCATCTTCTCAATGTCAACGATGATGGCATTCAGGCTCAGAATCCGCGGTTCCAAGACTTGCTTGCGGCTGAAGGCCAATAGCTGCTGAGTGAGCGCTGCGGCGCGTTTGCCGGCGTTTTGAATTTCATCCACGGCCTCGCGATAAGGATCATCGGGCGGAACCCGCTCTTGGAGCGCTTCGCTCTATCCGATAATCAATCCCAAGAGGTTGTTGAAATCGTGCGCTACGCCTCCGGATAATCTGCCGATGGCTTCGAGCTTCTGGGAGCGATGAAGCTGCTCTTCCAATTGTTTGCGCTCGGTGATGTCCCGGTTGACGATGACCAGTTTCTCTACGTCTCCGTCACGGTTCCTGACCACGCTGGCCGTCGATTCCAGGATTAGCCAGCGGCCGTCTTTGTGGTGGATGCGATACTGCACTGTTCGGCCCATTCCCGTGCGGCGGGCCTCATTGGCAGCATCCACCACCGCCGTACGATCATCGGCGTGGATTTGCTCAAACGCTGAAGTCTTGCCCAGCTCCTCCTGCGAATAGCCAAGTAGTTTCTGGTAGGAAGGACTGTTGTAGAGCCGCTGGCCACCCGTGTCGACGACGGCAATCATATCTGCCGCATTTTCACTAATAAGGCGAAAGAGTTCCTCCCGTTCCGCCAGCTGCTTGCGAAACCGGGAGAGCTGCACTTGCTGGAAAACGACATAGACGTCGAAGAGTAAAATGATTCCAACCAAGCCGTGCACGGCTATGTCGGTATCGAGAGCGTAAGAGGCCCCTAACGCCGGGATCATCGAGGGCAATAACAGACAAACGATTCCAGAGGTGAGAATCAGTGAGACGGCAATGCCCGTGGAGGAAAGCCACCACTGGCGTCGCTCGCTGCGGCGCCAATGGTCTCGAACAAAGTCCGCCGCATTACCGCGGAGACTAGAGGTGAATAACTTCATGGCTGCGTTGAATCGGCCCCAAAACAGGTAGCCGTTAGAACTATTCTCCCTGCCAACAAAGGAACGACAAGATTTTCATTGTGCCGCCGTGTCCGGCTGGTTATTGAGTGGTGTGGAAGAACCGTGGCACCCCTACGCGGCCGCTGTCAATCGTTGAAGCATTCCCCCGCGTATGCTCTCCGCGATTACGCCTCGTTTCAAAACACAATGGGTGTCGGCTGAGGTACGAACAGAAGCGTTCTTTTCTTAAATCTCCGTCTCGGGTTGTAGCTTCGCCACTCAGTTCGCCCAGCCACTTCACTTAGCTTAGGACCATGAGTTGCGAAAGATTAGTAGCTTCGAACCGCAATCCCATGCCCATACCTATAACCGAATAGACAACCGTAGCTCGGCTCTCGAACCAGCGCTTCCCTCTAGTTACGCGTCCTTCACGCGGGTCTGCGCGTTCTCCAATTGGAGACATTTGCACCGCCGGGCCATTTGCATAAACTTCCGATGCCTATTGATTTCAACAGATTGCGGTAGGCGTCCAAAAGCCGGAATCGACGACAGTGTTCAAATCATCCGCCCAGTGTACACGCCGCGCACATCTAACTCCCTCAAGGGCCGGTTGAAATCTATACCTGTGGCAGCGATCACATAGCCCATCTGTACCAGATAGGTAGTCCGCAAGACCTATTCGCCAAAGCAAAGGTTTAACGCATAGTAATTGGCCGATCTCTGAGGGGAGCAAACTCCATGAGCCAAATTTTCGAAGCCCTCCGAAGGGCAGAAGCTCTTGAAAGCAACCGCCGTGGGAGAAGAGAGGCTGGAGAAAGTGCGGAACGCCGGCGAAGCGGCCGGCGCTCCATCGCTACACAGATTCGAGTTTATGGACATGGCCAGGGTTTAAGCCCATTTTTTGAGGAGAACTCGATTCTTAACGCGAGCGGCACTGGCGCGCTGTTACGCATGAGAACGCCTGTCGTAGCGGGGCAAAAACTACTCCTCATCAATGAGGCTACCGAGCGGGTACAAGAATGTCGGGTTGTGCGTACTTCATGCTGCGAGTCGCTGGAACTCGAGGTAGCAGTGGTGTTTCCCACGCCGCAGCCAGAATTTTGGAACCATGTGGGAGAACAAGGCGAGGAAGGAATTGAAAAGCGTAAGCTCCCGCGTATCATGTTGCCGCGAGGGATGAGCATCACCTGGCGAGGCTGCGGCGAATCCGTTATATCCAGAGTCCAAACGATCAGCGCGGGGGGTCTATCGATTACGACGCCCGCCCCCCCGGCGAACGGCGAGCTGCTTCATGTATCCTTCGAAGTTCCTGCCGGCGAGGTCGGCGCCCAAGCGATCGTGCGCCATTCGCATCACGGAGAGGGGATGGGAGTTGAGTTTGTCACTATGTCAGTTGAAGCCCGTGCTCGCCTCAACCATCTGCTGCAAAAGTTGCTCGGCTGAAACGACTAACGGCCAGTAGGGGATTGCAACAGGCGCTGCTCGGCCCAGTCCTCGGCTGCATGCATGGCTTCGTAGAGTTGATCAAAGCTCTCGATGGCGAAGAGCAGGCTGTGAATTCGATCTACCCGCACGGGAGCTCTGAGGACCTCTTCAAGGTCAAAATCCCTCACTTGGCAGCCGCCCTCAATCACATTGGTGCACTCGCGATGCGAGCTGATTACCCCGCTGCCGTAAACCTTGATGGCTCGGTCCTGGCGAATCAAGCCGAATTCAACCGTATACCAGAATAGTCGGCCGAGTTGCTCGAGCAGTTCCTGGTCGTTGATCCGCACGCAAACACTCCCGTAGTGCTGCAAAAAATCCGCGAAGACCCGATGCGCGTGCATGGGTACGTGCCCAAAAACGTCGTGAAAAATGTCGGGCTCGGGTGTGTACTCGAGGGAATCGCGGCTGCGTAGCCAGGTTGTTGTCGGAAACATTCGCGCAGCGAGCATTTCAAAGAAAGCTTGGGAAGGAAGGAAGCCGCTTACAGCCGTGGTGCTCCATCCCGTTCTGGGCTTCAATTGCGCAGTGATGGCTGCGAGATTCGGAAGGCGATCCTCCTGAAGGCCAATAATTTGGTATCCCTCCAAATATTCCCGGCAGGCATGGGATTCGACCTGCGAGCGTCTGCGCCGTACCAGTTCCTGCCAAACCTGGTGCTGTTCGGCCGAATATTCGGAATACTTCTGTTCGATCAGATACGGCGCCGCGGCCTTGAGGTGTTCCACCGGCATCTGTGCTCCTTTTCCTTACATATAGGATGAACCTGCGGAGAAGTGTGGGCAAGCTTCCCGCGAAAACCCGTCATCTTCGCGTCACCGATGCTGGGTCACGTTCCGCGATTCGCTGATGCGGGCCGGCAGCGTTACGACAGAGACAAAAGAAGTACCCGAAGACGACGTTCCCGCCGAGTATCGTGTTCTCGACCGCGAACGACAAAGCTGAATTCGGTCCCGGTTTTAAACCGGCAAAACTGCTGGCCACGTGACACACAGATCGCAAGCCAGCGTCCCACGCGTTGACAGAAACAGCACACTGCACGGCTGCAAATGGCTCACCTGCTTCGCATGAAGCACAATCATTGAGACATTTACCCCCTTCCTGGTCGCGATCCCCTCAGGGATTGAAACTTTCAATGTCTGCAGGGACACGTACGTATTCCTGTTCCAACGGTATTCCGGCTTGGATCTAGCGCGCAGGAGATCGTACGGAAATGGTGAGGCATCTCTTTTCTTCCGGTGACTTGATGCCGCGTGGTTTTTGTTATCTGTGGAATCCCGGATTGGTCTGGCTGCATCTGGTCTCTGACTCACTCATCGCGGCATCCTATCTGTCCATTCCCATCACCGTGATCTACTTCATTCGAAAGCGACGCGACTTGCCCTTTCATTAGATGTTCGTGTGCTTCGACATTTTTATCGTGTCATGTTTATCGTGTCATGCGGAGCCACGCACATGATGGAAATCTGGAACATTTGGCATGCGGACTACTGGCTCGCAGGAGGTATCAAAGCAGTTACCGCGCTGGCTTCCGTTCCCACCGCAATTCGACTGTTTCAATTTTTTCCTAAAGCCCTTGCTCTTTCCAGCTCCAAGAGTCTGGAACAGATAAACCTGGCCTATACAACCAGACCGACGAACTGGCCCGCCATGCTCGGCTCGCGGCGGCCAACCAAGCGCTTCGCCAATCCGAGGACCGCTATCGTTTGATGTTCGACAGCAATCCCAATCCCGTTTGGGTTTATGACTCGACAACGCTCGGCTTCCTTGAATTCTTGATTGAGCATACTGTTTGAGCCTATGTCACCTCCACCGCGGCAGTCCTAGATTCCTCCGCTACCCTCCGCTACCATGATTTCATGTTCAGTCGGTTGCATAGGGAACCACGCGAGGACGATGCCGTCGTGTTCCTGGTACTGATTTTGCTCGCGGCCCTGCCCTACCTGAATACACTCGCCAACGGCCTCGTCTATGACGACCGGCAACAAATTCTGGAAAATCCCTATGTCCATAACTTTCGGTATCTGGGCAGGATTTTCGACAGCAACGTCTGGAGCTTTCAAGGCGCGCAGGGAGTCAGCAACTATTATCGGCCGTTGATGACGCTGGCATATCTCCTCTGCTACAAAACCTTCGGCCAGCTGGCCTTCGGCTTTCATCTCATGAATTTGGTCCTGCACGTTGCAATTGTATTGCTGGTCTTTCTCGTAACCGAACGTCTCTTCGCAAACCGCCTGCTTGTGCTTATCGCCGCTGGCCTTTTCGCCCTGCACCCTATTCACACCGAATCGGTCGCCTGGGTTGCGGGGATCACGGATCTCGAGTTGAGTTTCTTCTTCCTTCTGACATTTCTATTCTATCTGCGCCTCACGGACACAGGACCAGAGAACGTGCCCTCATGGCTGTCTTACGTTTTGATGCTTCTAGCTTACTGCCTCGCCCTTCTCTCCAAGGAACAGGCCCTGGTTTTACCGGCTCTCGCTGTCGTTTACGAGCATTTCTACCGTTCCGGCCGATCGGTGGTTCCGTTTCGCAGGAAGTTACGCCTCTATCTGCCCCTTTGTCTGACTGCGGTGGTATATGTTGTATTTCGGCGTTTGGCCCTAGGCAGCTTCGCGCCGGCCACGGCGCGGCGTGCGATGCCCCGGAGCGGGGTCCTGCTCAACTCCATGGCACTCAGTGGGGCTTACCTGAGAAAGCTTGTCTGGCCCACCCATCTCACTGCCTTCTATGTTTTCCATGAGAGTCGTAGCCTCCGCGACCCTCGCGTTCTCGCGGGACTCTTGGCATTAGCATTAGCTGCCGGGTTGTTTGTCTGGCTCTGGCGCCACGCTCGCCCGCTCTCATTTGCATTTCCCTGGATGGCAGCCACGCTCGCGCCTGCGCTGAATGCCCGCTGGATGCCTGCGCAAGTTTTTGCAGAGCGTTATCTCTACCTGCCCTCAATTGGCTTCTGCTGGCTGGTCGGATGGGCTGTCGCAAAGCTCTGGCGCAAGGCTCAGAGCGAGCCGCGATCCGCTAGCAAGCTTCTGTTACGGCAGGGTGTAGCGCTTGGCCTCGTGGTCGTCGGCTGCCTGTGCGCCATCCTCACGGTTGAACGGAATCGCGATTGGCGCACCGACGAAGTGCTTTATCGCCGCACGCTCGAAACGCAACCCGACGCGCAATTGATCCACACCAACCTCGGGGTCGTCTATTCCGACCAGGGCGATTGGGCCGCCGCGGAACGCGAATGGACTCTCGCGATGGGTCCCGGCCGGCCTTATTCCCCAACTCTGAATAATCTGGGCCTGCTGCGCAAGAATCAAAAGCGTTACAGCGAGGCCGCCGATCTCTTCGCTCAAGCCATTCATTCTCAACCGAAATATATGGATCCTCACAGGCACCTCGCCGAGATGTATGCGGAAATGGGCCGCGTAGCCGACGCCGATCGCGAATTCCGGCAAGCCGTAACTTTGGCACCCCTCGCGACAAACGCGCGCAACAGCTACGGCCATTTCCTTCTCCAACAGGGACGCATTTCCGAAGCGCGCGAGCAATTTGCGCGTTCAGCTGAAGCGGATGACAATTGGGAGGCCTACGACAACCTCGGTGATCTGGATCTGGCTGCCGGCGATCCACAAAAGGCGCGCGCGGACTATCAAGCCGCCCTGGCTTTGAATCAAATCGACAACCATGCCGATTTTGGTCTCGCGATGATAGATGAGCGGCAAGGCCGGATCGCAGACGCCCTTCGCGAGTACCGCGCCGGACTAGAAACCGATCCTCGAAACGCGATTGCACTCGCCGCCATGCAGCGCCTCTCCGGGGGCGGACATGTCCATAAGCCCTTTCGATAATGGACGAAGCGGAGCGCCACCTGTCTACCGCGGAAATGGAACGCTCGCTCCTCGCGGCGCTCTGCGCGTCAGCGCTCGATCCGCAAACGCACGCGGAAATCCTCGAGCGCCTCGCCGTGCATACGTACGCCAATCCCGATCACAAAGTGATCTTTGGAGCGCTACTGAAAATGCCTCGCGCCAGCGCCCAACACATCCGAGAGACGCTCAGCGCGCGACTCACGCTCCTGGGTTTTCCTGATATTGACGTCGAACCAATATTTGAGCTTGCGCCGCCATCCCCAGAGAGAATTAGAACGCTCTTGCATCAGCTCAGCCGCTAGTCTCTTTGTTTCGCGCAGGCGATGCGGAAACCTCGATGGTTACGCTCGTGAGAAATGCGGGCTAGACTAACGCCCGAGTTATGCCCCTCACCGCTCATCCGAAGGCCCTTCGGCTCGCATTGCTTACGCTCACCGTTCTACCTTCACATGCGTCGCTCGCGCAAATCGCTACAGGAAGCATCACAGGAAAGCTTCGCGATGCCGAGAGGGAGCCGGTGAAGGCGGCGATCATCATTTCCTCTGAGCCTGGATTCCGGGCGATGGTGAACACGGATGCGCAGGGGACATTTTCTCTAACGCTGCCCTATGGGCGCTACGAGGTGACCGTCCAGGATCGGCGTGCTTCGATATCCCCAACCGTCTCGATCGATATCAAACCTCTGCAGAATCAAAACATCAGCCTCATCATCGACAGTTCAGGAAAAATTCGCATCGAGACCGGAGCGGCAGAAAATGCCGGCGTATGGTCCGGCTCTCCACAGATGTCATCCGGACCGTTCAATTTTTCGTTCATCATGCTCAACCGCGAACCGGGCACGGCTACCCAGCCGCTTAGCTTTGCTGGCCTCGGTGACGATCGGCTGGCCTGGCAGTCCCAACGTGGATTTTCCTGGACCGGCACGGAATTCAAGTTAATGGGAATGGATGCCACTAACTCGTTTCAACCGGGCCAGCCAGCGATTCTGCCGGATGTGAGCTCGATCGACGAAATCGTCACACGATCGGGCTTCGCACAGACAGCCTCGCCCGCTTACGCCAGCGAGGTAGACTTTTTCCCTTCTCAGCCAATCTCCTCGTGGCACGGCGATCTTTCCACCACCGACACGGGCGGGGCGGTTGCCTGGAGCAATCTTCCGCCGCCCGTGAATCGAGGGGCCCTGCAGCAAACCGAGCAGTATCGCTGGTTTACGCGAAACGCAGTGGAAGCTGGCGGCGCATTGACCAAATGGGCCGACCTGTTCCTCGCGGGAGCTGGAGAGTGGGCGTCGCAAAAGGTCCCGATTGCCGGCCCCGGAAATAACTTGGATAGCCGCATGCGCTTCGTCGACAGCCGTCTTCGCATTCAAGCGGGAGCACGAGATCAGTTCGATCTGCTGTACAGCGGCTCACGTATGAGTTTATTCAATTGGGCCACACCCGCGGGGTTCGAAGTTCTAACCAGTCGGCGAATGGCTCCGTCCTTCGTTTCGCCGTACGGCTTTCAAGACGAAAGCGAAGCGGATGGGTTTAACTTCCTTCAAGTTGGATGGAGCCACATCGCGCCGGACGAGATGATCGGTACCCTGCAGTTGCGCTATCAGTATTCCGTCGCGCATCTCGATACCACACCGCTCAACCCGCTCTCACAAAGCCGCATAGAACTCCTCGGCGGAAGCATAACCGGAGCAGCTCCGCTCGCAAATCTCGCACTCGGCACACGGCAGCAGGTGAATGCAACCTGGCAGCCGACAGTGTTTCAGGCCCTAAGGTCGCGTCATCAGCTCGTATTCGGCGCCGGGTTCGAAAGCTCGTCACCAACGAATCGCTTCACCACGCGGTCCGATATGAACCTGGTCACCACTGGCGGCACGCCAGCGTTCGCGGTGGAGTTCAATACTCCCGCGGACAGCCGTTCGATTATCCGAAGCTCAACTCTGAGCTTCGCCGACCATATCCTTCTCGGGGACGCCCTGTCGCTCGATGTCGGCGCCATTGCAGACTTTGCGCGCGGTTCGCTGCCCGAGCAATCGAGCCCATCCGGGAGTTTCGTTCCCGTCCGTGCGCTTCCCCCACAGTCCGGCCTGATTGCATGGAACAACATTTCGCCTCGCGCGGGTTTCGCCTGGGTCGTGCCGCATGGTGGCGGGCTCGTCCTGCGCGCGACCTATTTTCGCGTCTACTTGCCCCTGGCCGGCAGATATCTCGATTTCGGCAATCCCAGTAGTCTCGGCGGAAGCGAATATCAGTGGATCGATCGGAATACCGACGGACTGTTCGAGCCGACTGAGTTGGGTGCTCTGCTGTTGCGTTTTGGCGGGCCTTATTCTTCGATCTCGCCCTGGCTCGCACGGCCCTTCGGCGACGAATTTGATGTGGGCGCGGAGATCAATCCCGCGCGTGCCTTGGATCTGCGCATGAGCCTTTTCCGGCGTGACGATCGGCGCCGCATTGCTGCCGTGAACACGGGCGTCCCTTCCTCGGCCTTCACTCCTGTTTCCATTCTCGATCCGGGGCCGGACGGCATCCCGGGCACTTTCGACGATCAGCAGCTCACGGTCTACCAGCAGAATCCAGCAACCTTCGGACAAGATCATTACCTGCTGACGAACCCGCCCGACTTGCGCAATTTGGACAAGGGTCTGCAAGCCGAAGTTCGCGCGGAATGGCGGAGCTTTTTTCTCAATGCCTCATTCGTGGCAGAGCAATCCTACGGACCGACGAATCCGGGGAATGCCGTCTTTGAAAATGATCCCGGCGTGGTGGGCGCACTTTATATGGACCCCAATACCCTCGTGAATGCCAGCGGCAGAGCCGAAATGGACCGCGCTTTTCTCGGCAAGGTGGAAGGAATGTATCGCTTGCCGTGGGGAATCGAATTGGCCGGAATCGTGGATTACCTCGACGGACTCGTCTTCGCGCGGCAATTATTGGTGAAGGGACTGGCTCAAGGACCCTTCGTGATCGACGCAACTTCTCGCGGCACCCAATTGTTTAATGCCCTCGGCGGAAATCGCGCCGAGGGCGTCATCAACGGCAATATCCGCCTTCGGCGAAAATTTCGCCTTCGCGTCGGCAGGTTTGACGCGGCGCTGGATATCCTAAACGTGGCCAACAGCAGCTACAAGATTCAGGAAAACGAACTCACCGGAAGCTCGTTCAATCTGCGCTTGCCCGAAGAAATTCAGCCGGCGCGATTTGCGCGCATACAATTGCGCTATGCGTTCTGACTTGGCTGGCGCCAGCTCCAATTATTGGCTCGCCGTCGCATTGTAGGACGGCGTGACGGGACGAACTTCGCGCCAATTCAATGCTTCGGCTAAAGTCTTCCCCAGGATCCATTCCTTGTCCTCCGAGGATAGGAAGTCTTGCGACCCCCGAACGTGGTCAAGACATTCGGTATCGCTGGAGGTATGTCCGCGCCCCAGAGCATTCATCGCGGACCGAAGGCGTCGAAGATGCGCTTAATGAACGGCTGCAGGTCACGGAAGTTCGCCGCGCCGAGATACAGTCCTTGCCACCAAATGAGGCGATGAGTATTCTAGCACCCGATGCCTGCGGAACCATTCGAGTGCCTCCCCTGACCATCGCCATCGGCAATTACGGGCTTACCAAGCCTTTGAAGGACGGAAGCGTTCATAGTGACTTGAAGTTCGAATATATTCAAGTCGATCCCATCGTCGCAGCGATGCGACGCATGGTGCGCGGTCTCGAATTCGATATTTGTGAGATGGCCCTTACCACGTATCTTTGCGCCAAGGCATACGGCAAGCCCATTACGGCCATCCCATTGTTCCTTACCAGGAATTTCCACCACTGGGCGATTTTCTACAATGTGAGTTCGGGAATTAAGAAGCCGAAGGATCTCGAAGGCCGGACCGTGGCTGTCAATCGCGGCTATACGGTCACGACGGGTCTCTGGGCGAGAGGAATTCTGCAGACCGAATACGGTGTGGACCTAAATAAGATCACCTGGGCTCCCACCGATGACGAACACGTCGCGGAATACAAGGCCCCTGCGAACGTGGACTATTCGTTGCGTGGAAAACCGATGGCAGAGTTATTGCTTTCCGGTAAGATCGCAGCGGCGGTAGGGGACGTGCGCGTGAATTCGCCCGAAATTCAGCAGCTCATTCCGGACGCTCGCAATGCGGGCTTCGCCTACTTCCAGAAAACGGGCGTATATCCCATCAATCACGGGCTGGTGGTAAAGGATTCCGTACTCCAAGCTGCGCCCGTATTGGCCTGTGAGCTCTTCCGTGCCTTTCAAGGGGCCAAGAAAATTTATCTCGCGCACTTGGAGGCCGGCAAAGATCTTTCTTCGGCCGACGAAACGGCCATCGCACTGAGACGAGTGGTCGGAGATCCCTTTCCGTTCGGGATCAAAGGATCCAATGGAAAAGCTCTCGAGACAATCGTCCAGTTCGCCGTCGATCAACAGGTGATTCCGAAAAAGTTTGGCATCGAAGAGCTCTTCGCTCCGGGTGCGCTGAATTTGGAGTAGGCAGGCTTTTGCAGCGATGGAAATCTACGAAAGCTGGCCACAGCGAGGTTGAGCTATGACTGCCGACCTAAACGCGTCCGGCGAGTTGGCGGCATTTCTCCAGCGCAGCGTAGCTCCGGGTTGGGGCAGCCATCAGGAAGCGATATCCTTCCTTAAGTATCCGCTCGGCATTATTGGAATCGACATGAGGGTGCCCGACAGGAACACCGCACTCCTTGCAACTCGCAACGATCTGCGCCATGGCCTCGACGACAGAAGGGTGATCATATTGGCGCGGAGAGCCGAGTTCCTGGCTCAAATCGCCTTCTCCAATCAGGATCAAGCCTATGCCCGGAACATTTCGTAAGATCGCGCGAAGATTTGCGATTCCCTGTGTATCTTCGATCATCAGGACAACAAGAATTTCGCCCTGCGGATTCAAGGGCCACACGTCCGCCTTGCGATAATATTCCTGCTGCGTGAGGCCCCAATAACGTGAGGCCGCCAGGGGCGCATCACCTCTTATGCCCGCCGGTTCACTAAGCTTGGCCGTCTTCAAGCGCGGATATCGGCATGCGGCCACGGCGTTGTAGGCTTGCTCTACGGTGCTGATGTGCGGCCACACGATTCCGTACGCACCTAAATCGAGCGCCTGCTTGGCAAGCCACTGATTCTTTTCGTTGCCATTTGGCGGAATGCGCACCAATGGCGTAACGCCAGGCGCGATCGAACCCGCATCCGCGATCTGCCGCCGATTGAGCATGTATTGAAGGCAATCTCGAAGACGTCGCGCATCCCACGGATTGTGCTCCATTTCGAAAACAATCGCGTCGTAACGGGAAGTGCTGAATGCCAGTGCGGAATCGATTTCGGCGATTGTAAACGCGGCGATGGCTGTCTGGCCCTGCTCGAGCGCGCGGATGACGCCGTTTAGCCTTGGGAGTTCAGCCATTCCAAACCTCCTCCGATCGCACGGTCGAGGCGAGACCATGCATCCGGTGATCATCCATAATTAGAATCAGCGCGAGCATGCTAGCAGAGGCTCGGCAAACCCCCAAGTCCCGCAAACGCGAGACATTTGACAACATCATGTTCACTTCATAGGATGCGCACTGAGTTTGCTGTCATTCTGAGCGCGCCCTGCGAAAGGCCCCACTTTGGGGGCACGTTCGCGTTAGAAAGAAGGCGCGCGAGCAAGCTCTCCTACACTCGCCTTTATGACCGAAAAGAAAGTAAGAGAGATCCTTCGCGTGTAGGGTGTCAACCCGCTCAGAATGACAGATCCGGATGTGGAGTAATATCGAGAGGCGATCAATGATTATCGATTGTCATGGGCATTACACGACGGCGCCGCGGGAATTGGAAGCCTATCGACAGCGACAAATCGACGGACTTAACGATCCTTCGGAGTTTTCTTCTGAGGCCCTGAAGGTCACCGATGATCAGATTCGCGCCAGCCTTGAAAACGCGCAGTTGAAATTCCAGCGGGAGCGCGGCACCGACCTCACCATCTTTTCCCCTCGTGCCATGGGCATGGGCCATCACATTGGAAACGCCGGCACCAGTTTGCAATGGTCGCGGGTCTGCAACGATCTGATCTACCGGGTCTGCTCGCTTTATCCCGAGAACTTCGCCGGCGTCTGCCAACTGCCGCAATCACCCGGCGTGCCACCCACCAACTGCATCGGCGAATTAACGCGTTGCGTCGAGGAACTGGGTTTCGTTGGTTGCAACCTGAATCCGGACCCCTCGGGCGGACACTGGAGCGACCCGCCGCTAACCGATCGCTTTTGGTACCCGCTTTATGAAAAGATGGTTGAGCTCAGCGTGCCCGCGATGATTCACGTCAGCGCCTCGTGCAATCCGAACTTTCATGCCACGGGCGCGCATTACCTGAACGGCGATACGACTGCTTTTATGCAGTTTCTGACGTCCGACATTTTTAAAGATTTCCCGACGCTGAAGTTCATCATTCCTCACGGCGGCGGTGCGGTCCCCTACCATTGGGGCCGTTATCGTGGCATCGCGCAGGATTTGAAGCGTCCCCCGCTGAGGGAACTTCTCCTTAGGAACATCTATTTTGATACTTGCGTTTACCATCAAGCGGGCATTGACCTGCTGACGAAAGTCGTTCCGATCGACAACATTCTCTTCGCTTCAGAGATGGTTGGGGCAGTTAAGAGCATCGATCCCGAAACGGGCCATTATTTCGACGATACGAAGCGCTACATCGAGGCCGTTCCGTGGCTGCGCGAGGAAGATAAGCGAAAGATTTACGAAGGCAATGCGCGAAATGTGTACAGCCGATTAAAGGCCAGTCCCTCAGTCAGCAAGGCCAACCGCGCGCCATCGTGATATGCAAAGGGACCTGTTTCGCCGAGCGGGTACGAACTCAACGGATTCCAATGAACGGCCAATAAAAAGGAACAATAAACAGCAGCACGATCGACTCAACTACCGTCAGACAAAATCCGACACGAAGCAAGTCCTTCGCCTCGAAATAACCATAAGAGTAGCCTGTGACCATCACTCCCGATTGATACACGAAAATTTTTCCACCGGCAGCGAACGCCCAGAGTAATCCAAGCGGCAATGGATGAATTCCCGCCGTTTTCGCAAAGTTCATGAGTGGCGGCAGCGACGTGGCGAGCATAGAAATCTCGTTGCCCAGGAACATGTGATAAACGAAAGCCGTCCAATACGGGACAAGAGCTAGAGAGAATACGTTGGTCACCCAGGGCCGCATCCACGCAAACAGAACGGTGGTCATGGAATTCAGTGCATTCGTTCTGAGCAGCACTTCGCCCATGCTGATCGCTGTTGCCGTAAAAAATACTGGCAAGTAGTTGAGCCGCTTGAGATCTTCGAGTTCCAGGATGCCCAAACCGGGCACGCCTGCCAGCAGGCCCACGCCAATGCCAATTACCGCTGGAGGAATATGGTGAATCAGATCAGTAGCCCATAGCGCGATAGCTAAGGACATCAAGAGCAGCGAGCGCTTTTCCATTGACGTCCACGCGCCCATCTTTTCGAGGGAGTCGCGCAAAAATTCAACGCTGCCTTGGACAGCCTCTTTTTCCGGCGGATAAAGCCACAGCACGAGGCGCCAGATCACCACGACGGTGGCGAGAACACACGGCAAGAACGCCATCAGCCACTGACTCCAATAAACTTCGATACCAGTCATCTTTTGGATCAGCCCGCGTCCCAGAATGGAAGATGCACCGGCGATCACCATTTTGTCGAAGATTCCCGCGGTATACGTCAAAGTGACAAAAATGCCTCGTCCCACACGGCTTCCGCGCGATAGCCCAAAGACCTCCATCAACCCAACGGCCACCGCAGCCATGATCACAACGCATGCGATTCCCGAAGGCACGAGCAACGTCAGCAACAAAGAGGAAAAAATCAATCCGAGTAAAAGCCGCGAGTAACCCGCTCCCACCCGTAAAATGACGAGATACGCCAGACGGCGCGCCAAGCCCGATTTGGAAGCCATCATGCCGATCAATGCGGCGCCGAAGAGAAACCACGGAGTTTGATCTGCGAACCCACTGAAGGCTGCCTCGAAATCGACGATTTTTAGCACCCAGAAGAGATAGCATCCCGCCAAGCCAGTGAGGGCATGCGGAAGCACTTCCGTAATCCAGGCGATGATCATGAACGATGCCACCGCCAGCGCATGCCGGGAATTAATCGCAAGCGGTAGAGGGGCGAACCACAACGCGAGGGGCAGGGCGATCGTCAGGACACCGCCGATCACTTTGCGGGTGGCAAGTCCCCTACCAACGCTTTCGACCAGAGGCGCTGCTCGGACGGTTTGTTCCGTAGAACCCACTACCGAGCTGGTCCTTGGCTCGTTTCCCTTTGTCGCCGACGGTAGCCGAGTCATAAGCCGTTACTTTGACTGCCGACCATCAGAATTCACATTTGGTTTTTCTTGCGGGAAGAATTGGGGCACCAAGAAGCCCAAAACTCCATTTTTCACGCTATCCGACACATAAACTTCCCCATCTTTAGGGTTCAACGCTAAGCCCACCGGGTGAATCAAGCCGCTAAAAGGACCGCGGATCATCGCCAGAGGCGCTACGTCTCCATTGTCAGTAATGTTCCAGATACCCATGAAACCTAAAATGGGGTTGAGCCACGGATCATCGGGCACATCAGTCGCGTCGGGCCTGAGCGTGACTCCGTCATAAAGATTCTGATGGAAATGATTGGAGGCCGCCAAAAAAATGCGACCCTTATAGAACTCCATTTGCCAAGGCTCATCGGTTATGCCCGTCTTCGGCCCTGCGATCCGGCCCCGAGGCGCAACATCTCCATTGTCCGTGCGATTGAAGATCAGGATTTCGTGAGTATTCGCGACGGCGAGCAGGTTCCTCTCCGGATCGACGGCGAGTCCCACAACATGACCAAGCTCGGTTTTTGGCCCTTCGATAAGCCGAACCGGTGCGGCATCTCCGTTGGCGTCCCAGCGAAATACGTTGATGCGTCTTCCCGTCAGACTGGCGACGAGAATCTCCTGATTCCGCAAATCCAAACTGACGGCGTGAGGCGTTACCAGAAGCGTGTGTGGCCCTTCGATGACGCGCAGCGGATGCTCGGAACCCGCGGCGGCCGCGCGGAAGACCAGAACCGCATCCGCCAGGGCGTTCGGCACCACGATTTCATCACGCGTGGGATTGTAGGCAAGGCCGTGAATCGTGCGCCCGAGTAGAGTATTTTGCCCCGTGATGAGCCGGGTCGGCGCCGCATCTCCGTTTGCCAGCCTGGCAAACACTGCGATGCGCGGCTGGGTCACTCAATTGGGCACCAAGAGCTCGTCGCGTTTCGAGTCATAGGCAAGGGCCATGGGATTGCCGAACCCCGGCGTGGGCGTTCCTGCGGGAGCGCTCCTGATGGTCCGCTTCGGCGCCACGTTACCGCGCGCGCCGCTGTCGAATGCAAGGGCGGAATGATCACCCCAGTTCGAAACCCAAATTTCGCCCTTCAGCGTATCGATCGCAACGCCCATCGGACGACTAATGCCAGTGCGACCACCACGAATCGACCTTAGCGGCGCCACATCGCCGCCGCTCGTTCGGCCGAAGATCAAAACCGAGCTGTCGCCGTTATTCGCGACAACGATGGCATCATGTTGGGGGTCATAAGCGACTCCCATCGGCCAGTCGAGACCCGTCCTCGAGCCTTGAATCACGCGCAGCGGTTTCGCATTGTTTCTTGCGGTCGCCGCAAAAATCCGAATCGATGGAGGCCGCGACTCGCCCGCCTCGGCCTCGTTTTCGACCACGAGCGAGGGTGCGCAGCCGCCTCCCCTGTTCTTCACAATTCCTCGGAAATTTCCGTGATTTGCGACGCCGATTTCATTGTGCGCTTCGTCCCAATAGACGCCGTGCGGATCGGCCAAGCCGGTGTCTGCCCCGCGAATGATTCGCACCGGGGCCTCCACGCCCTTCACCTGCCGCCGGTAGAAGACAAGTGTATTTTGGACCTCCACTGTGACGGCGATCTGGTCGGCGACATCGCTCAACGCCAGGCCCCAAGCTTGATGCGGAACCGAAAATACGCGCGCCGGTTTCACATTACCCGACGCGCCGTAGGGCATCACCACCACCGTGTCTTCGATGTCGTTATTCGCCGTATAAATCTCTTGACGCCGGGGGTCGAGAATAATTCCCGCAATCATCCCCAGGAAAGAGTCCGGGCCCATGATCTGGCGCAGGGGAACACTTGCATCGCCTCGGCTCGCTCCCCCTTGGCCCGCTCGGGCGCGATCGTAAAGCACCACGCTCTTGCGGTTCGGATCGCTCATGGCCACGATCCCGTTTGCAGCGTCTACCGCGATACCGTTAAACGCCGGGTACGGGTCAGCAATCATCCGGATAGGAGGTATGTCCTCAGGAGACGGTTTGCTGGATTTACTTTCCCGAGGTGCGGCCCGTCCTAGCGTCGCCAGCGCCGCAAGCAACGCCACCCGGAGCACACGTCCGGCGGCTAGTTTTTTGATCATTGCCTTTTGGGGTGCTTCTCGGCGGGAAAGAATTCCGGCATATAGTACGAATACATCCCATTGGACACGCTGTCGATCGTATAGACCTCGCGGTCTCCCGGATTGAGGGCCACGCCCGCGGGCCACACCATTTCGCTCGCCGGTCCCTTGATTACACCACGCGGCGGCACGTCCCCGTTATCGTTGATATCCCATACTCCAATAAATCCAGGCTTATCGGGATTCCATGGCGAAGGCGAGCCATCTGCAAATCTGTAGGATTCCACATTGTTCTTCACGGCCACGAAGATCTTGCCCTGTTCGGGTTCGACCTCGACCTGCCGGATGCGGATGATTCCCGACTTCGGTCCGGCGATAACCGAGCGCGGCGCCACGTCGCCGTTATCAGTCCGGTTGAAGATGAAGACTCCCGTGGTTCCCTTCCCGCTGCGACTGGAAACCACGAGCAGATTTCGGACAGGATCGACCGTCACACCGCGCACTTCGTCCAATCCCGTCTTTGGTCCACGAATCGTCCGCAGCGGCGCGACGTCTCCATTGGCCTCTCTCGGAAAGAACATGACGTCCTGTCCGACGTCCTCGCCGACCACGATTTCGTTATTTTTCACGTCCACGTTCACGGTTTCCGGGCGCAGGATGTGAGTGTGTGGGCCTTGAATGATACGTATCGGCGCTTCTTCCCCCGTGGCACTGGCGCGGAACACAAGAACCGCTCCTCCCAAATGTACCGGCACGACGATCTCATCATGTACGGAATCGTATGCGATGCCGTGCATCGTGCGGCTGAGCTTGGTACCCTGGCCTTCGATTACCCTTACCGGTCCTTCGTTGCCGTTTGCCAACCTGGCAAATACCAGTATCCTGGGTACACTCACTCAATTCGGAACCAGAATCTGTCCTCGCTTCGAGTCGTAGGCAATCGCTCCCGGATTGCCAAAACCGACCGCGGGTGTTCCGGCAGGAGCATTGCGTAGCACCCGCTTCGGAGCCACATTGCCGTTCGCTGTCCGCGCGAACACGACGGCGGTGTGGTCCCGGTAATTCGTGACCCATAATTCGTCGTTCTTGACGTCGATGGCCACTCCCATCGGACCCAAGATTCCTGTCCGATCGCCCCTGATTACCCGCAGTGGCGCCACGTCGCCACCAGCGTTGCGGCGGAAAGCCAGAATTGAATTCGTGCCGTAATTGGCCACGGCAATTTCGTCATGCGTCGCGTCCAGGCTCAGCCCCATTGGCCAGTTCAGTTGCGTCTGCGCGCCTTGAATTTTACGAATGGGCTTGTCGTCGCCTTTGGCGTCTATGGCATACGTATTGATGGACGGCAGAGCGAAATGACCGCCCCTGAGCCCTCCCTGCGCCTGTTCCTCTTCGCGCGTCAGAGGAGCCCAATTACCGTGGTTCGCGACGAGCATTTCGTCGTGGCCAGTATCAACTACGATCCCATGAGGATCGGCCAATTCGGTTTCTGGACCGCGCAGCACTCGCAGCGGCGCTTCGCTGCCAGTGGCTTCGCGACGGTAGACCACCACTGTGTTGGGGTGCTCAATCGAAACGGCGACCTCTTTCCGCATCGGATTGAGCGCCACACCCCAGGCCCCGTGTGGCACCGAGAGCACGCGCTTCGGTTTAGTGTTCCCTTCCACATCGTATGGGAACACCTCCATGCGGTCCCCGATATCGTTGTTTACGGCAAAAACCTCGCGATCAGTGGTATCCAACGCGATCCCGGCAACAAACATCATGCCCGTACTCGGCCCTCGGATCACCCGCTCCGGATTCGCGATTTGCGACGAGTTGCCTCCGGCGCTTCGGTTATAGAAAAAAATCGCGCCTCTATTGGAATCGCTCACCATTACCTGGTTCGCATCAGGATCGACCGCCACACTGTGGAGACTCGCGTACGCATCGACAACGGAACGCGCCGGAGCGATGTCCCCCCCAACCGGCGCAGTCTCAACCTCGGTAGACAAAGCAGAATGGATTCCTCGTTGCTGCGTCTGCCTCCACGCGGTCATCGCCATTGCCAATTCCGTCGTGTCGGCGCAGCTATCGTCATCGTCCGCCGCGTCATCGCTGGCCACGCTGGCTTGCGTTCCGAAATGGAAAAGGGAGGGGGTCGCGCGGAAAAACAGATTGAAACAGCCCCCGATAAACATAAGTGCAGCGCCCGCGCTCATAAGCCAAGCCGTTCGCCTCTCGGGCATATCTATTTATCTCCCAGATCGCCGTGCTGCATGAAAGGATTCAGACGATTTACAGATAATAGTCCCGCATCATTTGCCACCGCTCTTGGTTCATCTTGCTGCCAGCGCCGGGTTCGACGGCTTCTCTCGCCTGAAGAATGGCAGCGCTCGTCTCGGGTGACATTACTGGCAGCTTTGTCAGAGTAGCCGCTCTTAACATCGTCTCCGCGACCTTCTCCAACCTGTACGCCGTAACGCACACATATGCAACGTCTGCTCCCGCGACGATGCTGCCATGATTCTTCAGCAGCACGGCACCCCCTTTGCCGAGCACCCGCGCAACCTCATCGCCTAGCTCCGGCGTGGCGATGCTCACGGCGCCATTGTCGAGCATCGGAAGCCGGCCCGCGAATGCAGCACAATCCTGATCCAATGGCTCAACCGCAATGCCGAGGGCGGCCATGAGGGTTGAAGCGCTGGGATGAGCATGCAGCACGCACTGCACATCTGGCCGCGCGGCATAAATCTGGGCATGAATTGGCCATTCGCGCACGGCGCTGCGCTCGCCTGCGGCTCCATCCACACGCTTGCCGTTGCCATCAATGACGATCAGGTCTTCAGGCTTTAGCCCTCGCCAGCTAACCGGGCGCGGCTTAATAAGGATCCGTTTTTCGTCTAACCGGAAGCTCAGGTGTCCGCCGAGCCCGTCTCCGGCGGCCTTGACGGCGTAGAGGACCTTGCAGGCCTGCACCAGTTCTTCGCGGATGCCCGATTCACGAAGGCCCCGTTCAAGGTCTATTTCGGTGCATGGCGTCTTCGAGTTCACCTAGACCTCGGCCTTCGTCAGTTCGCGCGAGCCTTCGTCGAACTCGACGTCGCGCTTCAAAAGTAGCGAGGCGGAGCGGACCCAGTAAACGTCGCCATGGCGCGCTGTGTACGGTTCGCGCCCCTCGGCCAGGTCCCGAATTTCCTGAAGCAGCAAGCGGCGCGCAGCAATGATCGCCGTGTCGCTGGTCCCGAGGCGTTCCCGCGCGCGGTCCACTATTGGCCCCATGCTTTCCTGAATCGCCTGATCTTGCGAGGCAAATCCGTGGATGCCCGTCATGTTCGCGGTTCGCTGTTTCTCACGATTTAACAGGTATTGATTCGCTTTATTGCGCACGGGCCGGAAGGTAACCGGATCCACTTGCGCATGCACGAAGGTTTCATCCCGAATCGTCTTCCATTCCTCCTCGGAGAGCGGTCCCTCGGGATTCCAACTGATCGTCCAGACCCAGCAAGTCTGATCATCTCGCGGCACCCAGCAGTGCCCGTGAATCGCGAGCCCCTTCTCATACGGAATCATGGTGTGGCTGGGAAGCAGGAACTGCGTTAGCCGCCAGTAATACCTGTCGTCCTCAGCATTGCGCCGCACTCCTATCACCAGGCCATAATCGGTCTTCTTTACCGTGAATCGCGGCGCCTTGTCCAAGAGATGATATTTCGCCCGCAGAGTGCCGCTATTTTTTACCTTTTCCACGTAGGAATCGGTCACCCGAAACGCGTCTAGGCTGGCGTGAAGAAAATTCGAGTGGCTGGAGTCGATACCCCCTTCGATGGCTTGCAGGTAGTTCGTCTCCTGGAAGCGTTTTGACATGTAGCGCTGATTGTCCGCAACGCGCGCCCACTCCAGTTTGGGCAACTCGGGCTCGTGCTCCGGAGGACCCAGATAGGTCCAAACCAAACCTCCGTACTCACGCGTCGGGTAGGCCGTGGTGCGCAACTTGTTTCCGAAGCCGTACTCCGGCGGCTCGTTGGGCATGTCCATGCACGTGCCATTTACGTCGAACTTCCATCCGTGATACACGCACCTCAAACCCCACTCTTCGTTACGCCCCCAAAAGAGGCTGGCTCGGCGGTGCGGACAAAACTCATCAATCAGTCCTACCCGGCCCTTCGTGTCCCTGAATGCGAGGAGATCTTCTCCGAGGAGCCGGACCCGCACCGGGGGACAGTCAGGATTCGGCACCTCGGTTGGTAGCAATGCCGGCAACCAAAATCGGCGGAAGTACTGCCCGGCAGGCTTCCCCGGGTCGGTCTGGGTCAGTAGATTATTTTCTTCTATTGAGAGCATTTAGCGATCCCGTCCCAATTTACAAAAAAGCCTCCAAAACCGTGGCCGCGGCTTCGGGGCGGCGATCCGCCACCAGATCATGGGCCTTCTGTGCCCCGGCGTGCAGCCGTTTCACCGCATCGTCCCGGCGGGAAGGCAGCTCATTCGCCAGAAAAAAACCCGTAATGGTCCAGATGGCGTCGAGCTCCGCCTCGCGATAGACGAGATGTTCAAACGAAGTGGACGCCTTAAGGTGTGCGATGACGTTTCGCAACGTGTCCCGCGAGAAATCCTGGACGCTAACGATATGGTCCGGGTTCACGTCCCGAGAAGCAGCTTCGCGATGTTGCCCATTCCGCGCCATAGTCAGACCGCCTCCGGTGCGGCTTCCATACTAGGACTAAACGCCTTGGCCGGGCAACAACCCGCCTTGTTCGGCCAATACTTTCGAGAGGAGATGATCGAGCCCAGCACGGAGGTAGAGCGTGCCTATTATAAGAAGCTTGTAACCTCACGATTCAACGAATATAGTGGCTGCATTGGAGCACGCGTTTGGGCGAGAGCGGCGAAAGGTTAGGAGCGTGTTTCCAACTGGCTTCGAGGTGATTGGTGGTGGCTTCAGTTAACCGGGTCTGGCGCTCCTTATCGTTGCGGCTGATCGCGTTTTTCGGCGCTTGGGGCTTGTGCTTCTTTGGATTTGTGGGGCGCCGAGTGCCGATCGTCCTCACCTATCCCTCGAGTCCACTTGCGCGCCTGATGGCTGATCCGACGGGTGATATGTGCACGTGGTGGGGCGATGGCGGGCCAAACGTTTTGGCTGCTCCACAAAGCAATGCCGGCACCATCGGCGTTGGACAGCTTCCTCCGGTTCGCTACGTGATCGACCCTTACCCCACGTTCAACGGCATCGTCCTGGATACACACAGTAATCGCGTGCTCATGAGCGACGAGAACCGCAAAAGCGTCCTGACTTATGATCGCTCGGCGGGCGGCAACTCGTCGGCGGTGACATCCCCCATGTGGCAGATTATCGGCCCACAGACCGAGGTCGGTTTCATTGCGGGAGTCGAAATTGATCCGCAGCGCCGGGAAATTTATGCCGTGAATAACGACGTCGAAGATCGTATCGCCGTGTTCGACTACGATGCGAATGGCGATCTCAAACCGAAGCGTCATCTATACGTCCCGCACCAAAGTTGGGGAATTTCCCTGAACGACTCGCGCCAAGAAATGGTCATCTCGGTTCAGCAGCTCAGCATGCTCGCCGTCTACCGCCGCGACTCCAATGGCATGGAAGCTCCGCTCCGCATCATCAAGGGACCTCACACGAATCTGGCGGACCCTCACGGCGTGCGATGGGATGTAAATCACCGCGAGATTATGGTGGCAAGCCACGGGAATTCGACGGAGATCGCGCCCTACACCGCTTACGACGCGCAGGTGCCGGCTGGCGAGGAGAGTATTCTCGGCGGAGAATTTGTACCGCCCTCAATCAACGTCTTCGATGAAATGGCCAGGGGGGATGCCAAGCCCGTGCGCACAATCCAGGGTCCAAATACGAAGCTGAATTGGCCCATGGGAATCGATCTCGATGGTGCGCACGATGAAATTGCCGTCGCGAATAATGGCGATAATTCCGTTCTCGTATTTCGCCGCACGGCGCGGGGCAATGTCACTCCTGCGCGCGTGATTCGAGGGGCAAAAACGGGTATTTCGAGCCCCATGGGCGTGGCCGTTGACGTCGAACACAATGAACTTTGGGTGGCCAACTACGGCGACCACACCGCGCTGGTTTTTGCGCGCGATGCTAGCGGCGATATCGCACCCAAGCGAATCATTCGCAACGCTCCGGCAGGGACGCCAACTGGCGGTTTCGGTAACCCGTATGCCGTCGCATACGATTCCAAGCGCGATCAGCTCCTGGTTCCCAATTGAGTGAGCCAGCCGCGGATCGCGGTGTTTGCCAGGTCGGCAAACGGAAATTCAAATCCAGTGAGAATTATCGCCGGCCAATCTACGCGCCTGAGCCGAACGATGCATGGGATCGCTTACGATGCGACGCATGACGAAGTCGTCGTCCCGGTCGCGCTGGCCGATGCCGTACTGGTGTTTCGTGGCGGCGCCGATGGTTCCGAGGCGCCGATTCGCGTGATCCAAGGAACAAACACGAAGATGATCCGGCCGCACACCGTTACCGTGGATGAGCAGGACAACGAAATCATCGTCGGAGATTCGAGCGGCCGTAGCGTCTTGGTTTTCGATCGGAGTGCCAACGGAAACGTGCCGCCCAAGCGCATCATTCAAGGTCCTCGCACCGGACTATTGTTTGTCGTGGGCGTCGCCGTCGACTCGACACACGATCGCCTCATTGCCGCCAGCGCCGCGAGCGTGCCTGGCAGAAAGACGGGCCTGTTTATCTTCGGGCGGACCGATCAAGGCGACGTAGCTCCGCGAGCAGTGATCGCCGGGCCAAAGACGGGAATCGTGCGGCCCTGGCAACTTGCTTCCGATCCCCAGCGAGGCAAGCTTTTTGTTGCTGCAATCAACAATGAGAGCCATCCTCCCTACCAATTGGAAAAACCGCGGACCGATTTGCCCCACGACGTGCAGTTGCCATCGCCTTGGAACAGCGGCGCTCTGGGCTTTATAGGCGTTTGGGATATAAATGATAATGGCGATGTGCCGCCGCGCGCGATCATCCAGGGGGACAACACCTTTTTGGTCCATCCCGGTGGAGTGGCCATTGATCCCAAGGACGGCGAAGTCTTCGCCACCGACAGCATTCGCAACGGATTGTTCAGCTTTCTCGCACCCAACCTTTTTTCGGAGCGTTCCCAAACTCAGTCAACCTTGGGAAACGGGACGACTCGCTCGGCGCGGTAGCAATTTGTTGATGGATCCCATTTTCTAAAGGAGCGGACAATGATTGTAGGACGCAAGGTTGCAAAGGTAGCGAGTCTATTGTCTCCTGCCAGGCCTAATTTCAAGAATCCTGTAAACCTCACAAGAACTGCGACAGCCTCGCTGGGTGTCACTTCTCTTTTGCTCGGCTCCGTTCTATTGCTCTCTCAATCCCAGCCGAGTTCTCAACGTGCGCAGTCATCTAAGGCTTCTACGTCGGCCAATGAGTTGACGGACGCGCAAATGTCCAAGATGAGTTCAGCTGAGCTCGCGCACTACGTTTTCGAACACCACGGATGCAACAAATGCCACACGCTCGGCGCGAACGGGAAACTCGGTTTCACGGAACGCGGCACGCAGGTGGGCAAGGGATTTGAAGGCTGTATCGCTCTGCTCACTTCGATGAACGTAATCGCCCAAGTGAAGCCCGCGGATCGCAGCGCAGAGGAAAAACAGAGAGCGGCGCGGTTTCAGGAGTTCGGTTGCACCACCTGCCATCAGATCACGCCCGGACAACTGGGGCTCACCACCTACGGAACCAAGATCAAGTCTCTGCACATGGCATGCACAGACGTCGAGAGGATCCTGGCCTCGCAGCGTTGATTTTTATCTAGCAGCTCTCGACTGAACATTTTCATCGATCGGTTCCAGCTTCATAATCGAGGCGCCGTGGTTGTTGCCCACCCAAAATGTCACCGGCGTCGTTGAATTGTCGACGAAGACACGCCGAACATTGGTCTGCTGCGGCAGCAGATATTCCGTGACCTCTCCCTTGTTGGGGTTGAGCCGAACGACGAAATCGGTGAACATGGAAGCTGTCCAGACGTCGCCGTTCTTATCAACTATCGCCTGGTAGGGCGCGCTCCACGGTGTGGACACTTTCCATTCCTGGATCTTCTCTGTCTTTGGATCGAACATGGCCACGGCATTGGCTCCGTATTCTGCGAACCACAGACGGTCTTGCGCGTCGACCATACCGCGGCGCGGCCGCGAGTCACGCGTTGGCGTGGGATAAACCTTGAACTCTTTGGTCTTCGCGTCGATCCTGCCTATATTATCGGCGGCGAAATCCAGCAGATAGAGATTGTTCCGATGGTCCGCCGGGATGCCATACGCGTTGAGGTTACGGCCCGCGCCGGGTATGGCAAACGTGCCCAGATTCTCGTATGCCCCTGTTTTCAGATCCAGCCGCAGAATGGAATGGTCGTCCTGATTGTTCGTCCAAACCTTGCCGTCAACATTCGAGTAAATCGGCATCACCATCGATTCCTGCGTGTGATCCTTTTGCAGTGCTTTTGGTAACGGAAACACTCGAACTTTCTCGGTCTTCCTATCGAATTTGGCGATGCCTCCCTGATACATCAAGGCCAGCCACGGATTCTCATCTTTATCGAGTTGCAGCTCGAGCGATCCCTTCGGGAATCCCGGTTTCAGCAGAGGAATCGGATATTCCGTGGCCTCGCCGGTTTTTGGATCAAGCTTCCCGATGAGTTCGTCGGCGAAATCCGAATACCACACGGTGCCCGTCGAGTCGGCCACCACGTCGTGTGGTTGCGCCACTTTCCGCGGCAACTCATATTCCGTAACGATCACACGCCCGGCCCTGCCCTTAGGTCGCGGCAGGGTCTTGAGCGTATAGTCCCACTTCTCAGTGGAACTCAAATTCGTGGTGGCCAGCCATTCGGCTACGGGTTGGAGCGCTTTTACTGCTGCTTCGGTAGGTGGTCTGCGTGCCCCGCCGGCCAGCAGTTGAGGACGCGCGGGCGTGCTCCCCTGGGAGTAAAGGCCCATGCGCTGGATCAGCGGCACAAATTCATCGGCAGTGTGAGTGGACCGTGCAATGCGCTCGAGGGTATGGCAGCCGGTGCAGTCGAGGAGAAACCTCTTCTGCGCATCAGTTCCGGGCATGCTCATGAGCCATTCCGCGTTGTTCAACTGCGCGGCAAGATTCTTTGCCGGTTGGAGCTTGATATCCGCTGTCGCGCTTGCCCCTTGTGAAACATCCACAGTCTTGGGGCTTTCCATCTCGTACCCAACCGCGCGAATTTTAAGGGAATAGTGCCCCGGCCCAAGTTTCGAGGAGGGGAAGCTATAGCGGCCGCTGTCGTCGCTCACCACGTCGATCGTAACCGTGGAGCCGTCTTTCTTGGCGCCGACAATCACGCCTTCCATCGGTCCTTCCTTCTCCGAGCTCACCTGCCCGCTCAAGGCGACAAGCGAATTCGCGGCCTCGATCTGACGCGGCACAAACAAGAATGAACTGAGTGCTGCGAGCATGACGACGGCCACAAGCGCTATCTTCGACATAAACTTTCACCTAGAATTCCGTTTGCTCTGCGGAAACTTGCGCGACACCTCTATGACGCTAAAGTACACGTGGAGGCGGTCCGCAGACAATGCTTGCCGCCAGGCATCGGCCGGGTTTGGAACCCTAGTCGTTGAACCCTCCGAATACGTGTATCAAAATGTAGCAGGCGGGCAAACCGCTGACAAATGAATCCCGTTTTCGTGGAATCGTTTCTCACGCCGCCGGAGGCAGAAACCTTGCTCGCCTCTGTTCAGGGCCTATGTTGGACTCGCGGCAAATTCAGAGGCCATCCTGTTCCTCGAGAAGAAGTTTGGATAGGGCCCTACGCATACAAGTTCTCGGGGCGTACGCTCGAGCCTGCCAGTTGGACGCCGGAAGTCGAAGCGATTAGGGATAGGATTCGGGCGCGGTTCGGAGGCGATTACAATAGCGTGCTTCTTAACAGGTACGCGAATGCCCAGGATAGCGTCTCCTGGCATTCCGACGATGAGCAGAAGATGGATTCAAACCACCCGATCGCGTCGCTTAGTCTCGGCGCCTCGCGCGCATTCTTCGTGCGTCCGATCACAAAAAATAAGAAAGCCGTACAGACCTACATACTCACTTCCGGAAGCCTTCTCGTGATGCCGGCTGGATTCCAACAGAGGTACCAACACTGCGTCCCAAAATCGCAAACACCTTGTGGGAGTCGGGTAAATTTGACCTTTCGCCGAATGAACTCAGAAAAGGACTAGACCTGTAACTGCACGACCCGGTATCGATTCTTACGCAGAATCCGTCGCAGCTTTGGCCGCAGGCCGCAGAAAAGTAAGCTCCAGCAATCTCTGCCGAAGGGCCTCGCCCACTTCCGTAAATACTTCATTGCAGGTGTGACGCAAACGCTCCTCGGTCGAGTGGACCAGGGTTTCAAGGACTGCTGTGGATTCCTGGTTGAACTTGCTAATCGCTTCCTGCAAGGATGAACGGGAAACTTGATCCAAGCGCATTTCGTGAGCGTGCATGGCTTGATCACCGAGTTGAGCGATGATGTCTTTCAATCTGTTTTCCTGGACCAGTGTTTCCGCCCGAACGGTCTCGAGTGCGGAGTTCACTTGAGTCAGCAAATCGTGGCTGGCCCTGCTCAGAGCGGCCTCCGCCTCCTCCATTAACGCGGTGCGGTGCCGGGACGTGAGCTGCTCCCCTTCCGTTTCCCATGTGGCGCGGATCTGTGCGCGCCCCTCTTCGATAAACGCCGCGATTTGCCCGCTGGCCGCCTGCGCTTTCGCTGACAATTCTTGAAGGGCCGCCTCCGCCTTTTCTCTGACGTTATCGGAGGCCGCATTCAACCCTTTCTCGAGTGCAGCTTCCATGCGCGTCTGGGCTTTCTTCTCGCACCATTCCGAAACCTTGAAGAGCGCACCGAAAGCCGTGTACGTCGCGTCTGTGGCCTTATCCTCGAGCGCGGCGATCCACTTGCCGGTGGCCGCGCGGCCCGACTCCTCCATCTGGCGCTCTGATTTGGCGAGCGAATCCTGCATAAAGGCCTGCATTCGCGCGGCAGCGGCTTCCAGGGCCTGTTCCGAAACCTTTGCTAGGCTCTCCTGCGCATTCTGCAATGACGCTTGCGCGGCCGTCGCGGTGGCCTCTATATTTTTCACTATCTCGTTGGTGCTTTCCAAGCGGCTGCTCAGCTCGGCTTTGAGTTGGCTGGTAAACCGATCGATCTCCCGGCCTGTGGCCTCCTCGATCGTCCGTATCTGTTCGGACCATGCGGCCATTGTATCTTCGGCGCGTCGCTTCATTTCCTGGCTGGTGGCTTCCATGACAGCGGTAGCGCGGGATTCGAGACCTTGTCCCGCCGCCTGCGCCAGCCGATCGAGGTTGGAAAGCTGTTCGCCGAGGCGTTCGTCGGCGGACTGCAATTGCCGCAACGATTCATGCAGGCGCGCATTTTGCTCGTCGAGATACTGTCGCAACTCACTGAGCTTGAGGTCCGCTTCGCCGGTAACCTGCGCGAGTTTCGCGGACTCATCGTTGATGCGCAGCTCTGCGGCCTCCAACTGCAGGAGCGTTTCTCGGGACCGGTCGCCTTGCTGATTCAGCGTCTCGCGTAAGATGTTGAGCTTGTCTTCGGATTGAGTGGCCACCTCCGTCAGCGCCTCGCCCAATCCAACGACACGCGAAGCCACTTCCTTTTCCATGATTTCGGAGTCGCGTGATAAGCGCGAGAGCGTCTCCTCCGCGACCGCCTTTAGGGAACGTTCCATTTCTCTCCGCCACTCCTCTCGGAGCGCGGCCCACTCCTTTTCATATCGTTCTTTGCGAATAATAATCATGATTGCGTTAGGACTCCCTGAAGTATGAGCTGTGGCGATGGTCCTGAAGAGAATGTACCACAGCCTAGCCTCGACTTAGATTTTGTTGCCAGCTTGACCGAAATTCTTTTGGCGGCTGAAGTACTCGAAGTACTATATCCTGCTCAAGGTCCTGTAAGCTTCACACATAGCCCAATTCGGTTTCTAACCCTCTTTGTTCGAAAGGCTTCACCTTGAGCTAGAAAGACATTTGGCGGTTCAAAAGCGGGGACGCGCCTCAGCAAACCCTAAGTCGTCGCCGCCGCCGTCTCTAAAAAGGAGGATCGGTTGAAACTTGCGGTGCCAAATATAGGCGACGTATCCGCCCTGTGGCTGCGGCCGGCAAGTACGCGTTGCGCGCTCGTGCTGGCGCACGGCGCCGGCGCCGGAATGGGCCATCCATTTCTAGAAAAACTTGCAGTCGAGTTGGCGAGTGTCGAGGTGGCGACGTTCCGGTATCAGTTCCCGTATATGGAGCAGCGACGCCGCGTCCCCGATGCGCCGTCCGTACTGACATCCGCCGTCCGAGCTGCCGTGCATGCGGCCAGCAAGACCGCGCCTGAGCTTCCGCTTTTGGCCGGAGGCAAGTCGATGGGCGGACGCATGACCTCCCTGGCGGCGGCAGAACATCGCTCTGAATTGGCGCCTGAGCTGGAAAAAGTGCAGGGCCTGGTGTTTTTCGGGTTCCCGCTGCATCCGCCCGGCCGCCCGGGCACGAAACGCGCCGCACACTTGACTCAGGTCCGAAAACCAATGCTTTTCCTGCAAGGTACCCGCGATCAATTCGCCGAGTTGAAACTACTGCGCCCCATCTGCGCTAATCTGGGCACGTGGGCCACCTTGCGAGAAATCGAAACGGCGGACCACTCATTCCATGTTTTGAAGAGTTCGGGTAAGACCGATGCCGAGGTATTGCGCGAACTGGCACAATCGGTTCGCGACTGGGCACAGACGCTTTCGCGCAGTGACTCCGGGAAGAAGTGACTGGCGCTATTATTCTGAGCTGAACGCAGCGAAGAATCTCTCTGCCAAAAGGACCATGCCAAGAGGTATTCTTCGTCGTCCGCCCCGGGAGACTCCTCAGAATGACATGCCGATTCGTCGCTGAAGACTCAACGCGGGTTCTCAGGCATACCTCGAAGCGCGCTATCTACCGGCGTGGGCGCTTGCTGCGCTTATCCTCGATGATCGCTTGTGCAGCAGCTAGCCGCGCGATTGGCACACGGAATGGCGAAGCGCTGACGTAGTCCATCCCCACGCGATAACAGAATTTGACGCTCTCGGTATCGCCGCCGTGCTCGCCGCAGATGCCCACCTTGAGCTTCGGACGCCTAGACCTACCTCGCTGGATGGCCCATTCCACCATCATGCCCACGCCCGCTCGGTCCAGCGTCTGAAAGGGATCCGTGCTGAAGATGGCCGCTTTTGTTTCGTCCAGATATTCGGGCAGGAAGCGGCTGGCATCATCGCGCGAGAGCCCCATTACGGTTTGTGTAAGGTCATTGGTGCCAAAGCTGAAAAACTCAGCAGGCTCTGCGAGTTCGTCTGCCAGCAGAGCGGCGCGCGGCAACTCAATCATGGTGCCCACCAGATATTCGAGTTTAATGCCAGCCTTCTGGATCAGGTTATCCGCGATGCGCCGCGTCTCGTCGACGAGAATCTGCAGCTCCTTTCTATCCATCGTGAGCGCGTGCATGATCTCCGGGATAACCTTAATTCCCTCCTTGCGGCATTCCAGGGCCGCCTCGATGATCGCACCCACTTGCATATCCAGGATTTCCGGGTAAGTGATGAGCAAGCGACAGCCGCGGTGGCCCAGCATGGGATTTGATTCGCTGAGTTGCTCCACGCGACGCGCCACCACTTCCGGCGCCAGGCCGATCTTCTGCGCTAGCTCCTTTTGCTTCTCCGCGTCATGGGGCACGAATTCATGCAGCGGCGGATCAATCAAGCGGATCGTCACTGGATAGCCGTCCATGGCGCGGAAGATTCCCATGAAGTCGCCGCGCTGAAACGGCCGAAGCCGGTCGAGCGCCCTCTGCCGCGCCTCCCGGCTATCGGCAATGATCATTTCCTGAATGGCGAGTTGACGGTCTGCGCTGCGTTCCGGGTGCTCGAAGTCTTTGAAGAACATATGTTCGGTGCGGCAAAGCCCGATTCCCGCTGCGCCCATTTCGCGGGCTTTACGGGCATCTTGCGCCGTATCCGCATTCGCGCGAACCCCCAGTTTGCGAATTTCGTCAGCCCATTCGAGCACCGTGTGGTAGTGCTTGGGCATTTGTGGTGAAGCCAACTGGACCTGGCCGGCATAAACCGTGCCGTCATTGCCATCTAGAGTGATCCAATCACCTTGACGAACAACGCGGCCGTTCGAGGACATCTGCTTGGCTGCATAGTCAATAAACAACTTTTCGCAGCCCACGATGCAGCATTTCCCCCAGCCGCGCGCCACGACTGCCGCGTGGCTGGTCTTGCCGCCCGTCGCCGTGAGCACGCCCTGCGCCACGGCCATACCACCCACGTCTTCCGGGCTCGTCTCGCGCCGAACGAGGACGACTCTTTCGCCCTTCTTGGCCCATTCCTCGGCCTCGTGTGCCATAAAAACAGCTCGGCCCACTGCGGCTCCAGGAACAGCATTGACTCCGGTGCAGATTTTTCGCTGCACCAATTCCTGCCGAGGGACCGTAGACGCAATGACCGGATAAAACAGCCGCTCAATATCCTGCGCCTGGATACGCTCGATGGCTTCCTCGCGCTTGATCAAACCTTCCTGCACCATATCTGCGGCAATACGGAAGACGGCGGCCGGCGCGCGCTTGCCGGTGCGTGTTTGCAGCATGTAAAGCTTCCCGTCCTCGACGGTAAACTCCATATCCTGCATATCGCGATATTGCTTCTCCAGCATTTGCCGGGCGCGGTCGAGTTGTTTATAAACTTTCGGCATCCTCCGCTCCAGTTCACGCAACGGCACAGGCGTGCGAATACCCGCTACAACGTCCTCACCTTGCGCATTGGCAAGAAAATCTCCGTAAAAGCTTTTCTCGCCCGTCGAGGGATCCCGCGTAAAGCAAACTCCCGTACCCGAGTTATCGCCCGTATTTCCGAACACCATTTGCACCACGTTTACCGCGGTTCCGAGAAGGCCGGTAATGTGTTCGACGCGGCGATAGGTCACGGCCTTTTCAGCCATCCATGATTCAAATACTGCGCCGATCGCGCCCCAGAGTTGCTCTGCAGGATTTTCCGGAAAAGGCTGGCCCTTTTTTTCTTTGAAATAGTGCTTATATTCCGTCACGAGTTTCTGCCAATGCTCCGCCCCCACTTGCGTGTCGTCCATGGCCTTCAGCCGCTCTTTCAACGCTCGCAGCCGCCCCTCGAGTTCTTCTTTGGGCAAACCAGTTACCACAGTGGCATACATCTGCACGAAGCGCCGATACGCGTCCCAAGCGAAGCGCGCATTATTCGTCCGCCGGGCCAAGCCCTCCACACTCTGATCGTTCAGGCCCAGATTTAAGATCGTTTCCATCATCCCCGGCATGGAACGGGCCGAACCTGAGCGCACACTCACGAGCAGCGGGTCCCGGGCATCGCCAAATTTCTTCCCCACCACGCGCTCTAGCCGTGAGAGATTCTTCTCCACCTCCGACCGCAGCCGCGGCGGGTGCTTATGGTTGTGTTTCAGGTAGTAATCGCAGCATGCTGTGCTGATGGTGAAGCCGTACGGAACCGGAAGACCGATACGCGTCATCTCGGCAAGTCCCGCGCCCTTGCCACCGAGAATCTCCTTCATATCGCCGGTGCCTTCCGCTTTGCCCGCGCCAAAGAAGTAAACGTATTTCACGTGTATTTTGTCCTCTTGAACTTATTTCCTTCTATTCCGTTGATGCGCAGACAGGTAAGTGCGGTTCATCGGCCCAGGATCCCGTCGAAGGAAACCACGTTTTGCTCGCGATGAACCAGCAAGTAGTAATAGAGGAAGGCGTAGAGCAGTTGTAGTCCGGCGACATTCCAATCCTGCGCGAGGTTTGTGCCGAAGACCAATGCGGTCAGAACCAGCGCGCCGGCAATTAACGCGAATCGCGTGAACAACCCGAAAAACAGCAGCAGACCCAGTGTAGTTTCCACCGGCGGCAGCACCCAGGCGAACGCAGGCAACAGGCTCGCCGGGACGGCGGGAGTCTTTTCAAAATAATGATTCAGATAGGCCAGGAATGCAGCATGCCCGGCCAGAAGGCGGCTCACACCGTGCAGCATGATATTGGCGCCGAAGGAGAGGCGTAAGATGGTGTAAGCCCAAACGGCGTCGCTCAATCGGGGCTCTGAGCCCCGTACCTTGCTCCGTGTTTCGAACGATTTCGTAGTTGCATAATCAGCCATAGAGCCTCCGCACTCAAATGCGAAAGGACTTAAAAATTGACCCGTAAAGGCCGCGCGGGCGCCTAGGTCCCGCGACTTAACGGCCCGGTATTATACATGTATTGGCCCGCGCCCTTCGGTGGACTGCCTTTGAGCTTCAGCACGATAGAGCCCTCCAGCTTGCAAGGCTACAAGGTACGGAAGCCCAGGACGCACCTAATTAACCCACAGGATTCGTTGCTGGTAGAGTGCTGTAAGGATCTGCTATGGAAACCCAAACCTCTTCCCCGGCGTGGAAGACTCTGTTGGCTTTCGCGATTATCTACTTTGTGTGGGGATCTACATTTCTTGCCATTCGCGTTGGCGTCCGCGAAGTTCCGCCGTTCCTTCTCGCGGCGATGCGGTTCCTGGCTGCAGGACTCGTTCTTTACTGCTGGATGACCGCGCGGGGCGAGCGCTCACCGAGCGGGCGACAATGGATGTCGGCATTTTTACTTGCGATCTTGATCTTCGTCCTCGACTATGGGCTGTTGTTCTGGGCCGAGCAGCGCGTGCCTTCGGGCATGGCCGCGGTCATCATGGCTACGATCCCGGCGTTTATGGCCCTATCAGAAATCATCTTGCTGCGAACGCAAAAGCTCACCGCTCGCTTGGCCTTGGCGCTCTTGATCGGTCTTGGCGGCGTAGCAGTGCTGATGAGTCGTTCATTGAGCCTGGGTGGGCAGCCGATCGACAGTGCGGGTGCGGTGGCACTAATCGTTGCATCTATAGGTTGGTCGGTGGCGGCGGCGCTTACGCGCAAGCTGCCGCTTCCAACTTCCAAGGTCATGAGCTCGGGGGCGCAGATGCTCGCCGGAGGAGTGTTGCTGACTCTCACGTCTGCCGCGCTCGGCGAATTTCGTCACTTCCATCCAGGGGCGGTCTCACGCGCAACGTGGCTGTCGTTGTCCTACCTGATTGTCGCCGGTTCTATCATCGCGTTTACCGCCTACGTGTGGCTGATTGACCACGAGTCACCGACCAAAGTCGGTACCTACGCATACGTCAATCCGGTTGTGGCCGTGCTGCTGGGATATTTCCTGGGCGGCGAAGGGCTTGGTCTGCGAACGATTCTGGGGACTCTGTTTGTTCTGACCAGTGTGGTAGTGATCACGACTATGCAACCAGTGAAGAAACCGATAGCAACATTCGCCGTTGAGGATACGCGTAATTTCCTGAAAAACTGAATCGGAACTCGGCAGGCTGGCTCGTGCCCGCGTCCCCGCAACACCCGCTCAAAGCCCTTGTCAAAGTGATGAACCTAGGGGTTTCGCCTTCGAACCTGTTTATTCGAACGATCTGGAAAGTAGGAGTACCTTAGGGCGATTGTTCGAATAACGGATTATGTTGACGTATACTCTTATGTCAACATCGCGTATGCTTTCGCTCTCCTTTACTGCGTCCGCCATTTCCTGCTGCCCCGGTTTGCGCTAACTTTATGATGTTTGTTGCTGGATAAAGCTAACTACACCGAAAGCTAACGACTATCGTCACGTTCCTACCGGCTGATCCGAGGGTCCGTGTGCGCTTCATATAGACCTCCCAATAGAAGAAGACAGCAACTCAAACTGTCCCACTAACAAAAGTACTTTACTTCCTTGCAGGCACAATCTGGACGCGAACACCATCCGGCCCTATCACAAAAACTGATGTCCCATTCGTCTCCGCTTTCATACCCGGCACAACGCGCTTGACGGTCGCAAGCGCTGCTTCCGTGGAAAAGTCTTCGACTGCAATCCCGAAGTGGTCAATCGGCTTAATTGGGCCGCTTTCACTATGCACGCTGATAGTATTACCCGCCGACCCGAATCTAAGACTCAATTGTGTTGGATTGGGAGAGGTGGTCGTCACCCCGAACAGCTTTTCGTAAAACTGCTGAGTTGCTTTGAGATCTGTGACTGTAATCTGAACATGGTCGATGCCAGTTGGACGGAATGCACCCACCGGACGTTCTTGCGCCAGTGCAGGCGAAGCCGCGACCATGAGCAGGGCTTGGACTAGTTGTCGTCTGGTCAGACTACCCCGCTCGAATTGACTCACCAGGGTATCGATTGTGTGCTTCATTGCGTTTCCTCCACGAGGTTTTACTTTGCTTGACGAGCAGGTCGCGCGGATTCTACACCAAGGAGGCCGCCGACCTGGACCCGAGATTTAATTGGCGGTGAAATCCGCAACAAATCAGCCACAGGTGACCATAGACAGAGATTTCGAAGCATGTTTTGATACGCCACAGCGCAGCAAAAGGTTGGGTTATGACACGATTTCTGATAGTTGTGGCCATCATTTCCATCATTTCGTGCTGCACACTTTCTATTCCGTGTTCCTCGCTTGCAGAGGATACAACAGACGGCTTTTTGGCCCGGCAGTATACGGATTCAGCCGGAAATGTGATGCCGTATCGTCTCTTTATTCCACAGAGCTATGATCGCGCTCATTCTTATCCTCTTATCATCTACCTGCATGGCGGTGGAGGGAACGGAACTGACAATTTGAAGCAGATTTCTGGTGGTAATACGAACGGGTCTCACGTTTGGACTTATGAAAAGGCCCAACGCGAACACCCTGCTTTTGTAGTCGCACCGCAAGCACCTGAAGGTACGACTTGGGGCGGTCCCGAACTCGCTGAGTCATCGCCTGAGGCCCGGATGATGTTGGAGATCGTCGGCATGCTGGAGCGTGAATTCAATATCGATAAATCTCGAAGCTACCTCACCGGACAATCGCTCGGCGGCTTTGGGACCTGGGATATGATTATCCGGCACCCGAATCTATTCGCTGCTGCTGTGCCTCTTTGTGCCAGTGGGACGATCAAAGAATTTCCGTTTCGGAAGGTATATGCTGCCGCTGAGTTCAAAAAAATAAAGAGTCTGCCAATCTGGGTCTTCCAGGGTGCCGACGACACAAGCGTTCCCGTCTCGGGTCCACGTCAAACAGTCGCCACACTGCGGAAGCTCGGTAGTAACGTGAAATATACGGAGTATCCGGGCGTCGGGCACAACGTGTGGGAACATGCATACGTAGAATATGGTCTAATCGAGTGGCTCTTTGCGCAACACAGCCCTGACTTCCGGAAGAAGCCATAAAACATGCTCCATCGAGGCAACGAGTACCGCTAATTGGGTCTGTCAAAACTGCCCCGAATAATGGGCGGCTCTCCCGGCCTCGGCTTCTCTTCAGCCTCGTTCGGCTCTTTGGGAGGCGGAAGCAAAACTATTTCTCTGCTCTCCTTGGCTCTACCCTTGCCTTGTAGCTTGGCCTGGAGTTCACTCCAGCATTCCCGGCAGATGTCATATTCCTTGCGGTCGATCTCCTTCTGGAGACACTCCTTCACCTGACCACAAAGGTCACACTTGTGAACGATCATCGCTAATTTCCCGTCCGGCACCTTGACGCTGCGCCAGGACCATTCCGGCAGCGGCCCTACCAGCAACTTTTAACGCGTTGCCGAGCACGTATTGCCACGGTTCCGGTTGCCCACGAGTGATAGCGACGTACATGAGCGTGCCTACGACGCCGATGAGGACGCCATGCAGCACGAACTTCGACTTGATCCGGCGTCCAAGCCAAACCGTAATAGCAAACGTAGCGATGAGCGCGGCTGGCGGAATCACGTAGAGATTAACTCGCCCTGCCCCGCTCAGGTTTAGCGGGACCGCGATAGCGAAGAGGACGAGTTCCATTAGGAAAGCGGCAAGTAGGACGCGTCCCCATTGAATCGACATACTTTCTCCGTGCGGCGGATTCTACCACCAAAATAAAAAGAAGATCTGCGGGCGCAGGTAACGGAAGTGTTTACGATGCTTGCTCCTGAACTGTACAAAGGAAGTTTGTGACTGCCGCTTCTTGGCCGCAAATATCGAAGAAGCGTAGGATTTGCCCCCATGTGGATTTGGCAAGAATTGCGGACACTACTTCCTTCGAAGGTCATAATTACTGGTTGCGTTTTCCCATTTAATTCCAACGGTCTGGTGTGGCAGCAAGAAAATCTACCATGCGCCGTCTCAAGGCTTCGATTTGAGATTCTCCAATGTTTTTATCGTTAAGCCCCGGCTGTTTGAACGACGTGGAATCTTTCTGCATGCGCTGGAATAGGCTCCGCTTGTCATTGCTCAGGTCACGAGCTTGGTCAGCCTCGATGGAAGTGGAACAAGGGTTTTCGTGAACTTTTTGGCATAGCAGGTCTAATTGTGAAAGGCTGCATCGCTCTAAGTCTTTCATGTATATTCCTCCTGCTCTAGCGTAGCAGCCATTTGCGCTTGACTAATGTTTATGTGCCGGTAGGCATCATCCCAGGTACCCCGAGAGACGATACGGGAGTCTGGAGGGTCCAGCCGCTGTGACATGATCCACTATAGGCATGTAGGCAGGGTTAGCCTTTTTCTATAACTTTTTCTATATCCGTCTCCCTCGCAACGCACTGCAAGTCTTGTGTTTTGACAAAACAGACATCGGCGAGCAACATGCTAGAGATCTTCGGCAGTTTCTCAGTCCAATTCCACATTTTGGGGGCGGATATGAGAACCCGGCACCACAGCCTTATCCATGCGTCAGCAACGTGGGTTCTGAGTTGGGCTTTTCTGACGTGCTTGGCAGTAGGGTCTTTGGCAGTTGGGTCGGCTAGGGCCGACACAGTCACTTTTACCGATGTGGCTGAGGGGCCCCCTACCGCCACTACCTCCAACCCAACTCGTATAACCATCATTATTTGCACGGTGTCGTCGGACGAACTCTGCACGGTAAATGTGGCAGCCCCCAGCGCCTCTGCGACTATCAGTTCGGTGCAGCCGCCTGGCATGTCCAATATCTGGCATATAGAAAGGAAAGTTCTTGAAAATTCTCGGTAGCCTATGGCATTGGTTATATCCACTTCAGAAAATGTACGTAGATTCAACAGTCTTAGATTATTACCACAGGACAGTAGAGCGTAAGCTTCATTGGAGCGAGCGCCCCGACCTTCAGTTTCGAATTCAAATAGCGGATTCTCTGACCTTGTCTTCATTCAGGAACCAAACTCAGTATCGGATGAAATCGACGTCGGTTCGCAAAATGGGAGAGCGGGTCAAAGCATTAATATTAATTTCCACTCGGATGTCGACAGCAATCCATACGGCAATACGTGTACTGGAGACCGTGGCTGCCAAATATTCGAGGACGGAAGCGTTCAAACCGGAGCGACAATTAATTGGAGCGACGGCACGGTTGACACCTTTCAATTCCAGTCTGACATTAACGAAGCTCCGCCTGTTCCAGAGCCGGGAACACTCGTGTTTATTCGGCTCTGGATTGGTCTCCATGATGGGCTTTGCTCGGCGGAAAATCTTTACTGAGGGCGCATAGCCGCTACTCAGATCGAAGACTGAGCACAATATAATCATTTGCGACTGTGCCCTTTGCATTCTACTGGGGCCGCGGCGCGCAATAGAGTTTGGCAATTGTTACGTTGAGAATTAGCTTTTCTTTGCGTCTATCGCTGCAGACGTGAAGTCGAGCATGAACATCGGTGAGGTGCTATCGGGATGGTTCTTGCTCTCCCCGACGGCCCAGCAGGTGTTAGCGGATCAGCTGAGAGCACTTCTCCCCGCCGGGGCTCGAGTGGGGCCGTGTCGTCTAAGGGAGGCACGATTCAAACCTGGCTGCAAGATCACTGCCTATTACGGGTGCAATTGAAAGTGCGAGTCAGTTTACGCAGCCTCCTGATGCACGTTGGTCCAGTATTCTTCCCAATCCCCGTTCGCCCGTAACACGCGTAGAGCGATTACCTTTTTTAAATTTTCCATTTTCCACCAGGCAC
>QHYS01000196.1 GCA_003223325.1 Acidobacteriota bacterium | reverse complement strand
GATTATGAATTACGCCCAGCGTCAGCAGGAGAACTAGAGCGGCCGCTGTGGCTCTCCGGATTCGGGTAGCCGCGCTCAGACCCGCAAGCAATAAAGCAATCAGAAGCGCCAGCCCAACTGAGCCGAGATAAAGAATGCGAGAGTTTGGCAATCCGGCACCGATCAGAAGCAGCGGATGCGCGGGAGCAATCGTGAGAGCGATCCAGGAAGCGCAAAAGGCGGTTCGTTTCCATCCCCCGGGACCAACTCCAGCACCAAGGGCCAATGCTACAAGAACGGCTGCCGTGAGCGAGGCCACCATACTGATCGCAAAAACAGGGGGCTGAAGCCAATTGTAGCCGAGCAGCAACTGTGCAGGGCCACGAATAAAGACACCTTCGAAGGTCTTGGAGCCGAGCTGCAAAGTAGCAGGTTGACCTTGCGAGTCGGAATATCCTCCTATCCCCCCTAATACAATCCAGCGATAGCAGAAGAGAGCGATGGCCAAAGACACGAATCCTAACAACGGGCGGACTCGACGGTTGGGCAGCAGCAGATGCTCAGCTAGTATCAGCAGAATAGGAACGACATAGGCATTCTCTTTCGACAGCGCAGCGAGCAGGAAAAACACCAGAGCGGCAATATATGCACCTTTGGCTCCCTGGTGCCTGAACCGTAAGTAGAAAACTATAGCCCACACGCTAAAACACGCACTCAGAAGATCAAATCGCGAGACCATCCAGGTCACTGCTTCCGCATGAATGGGCAGTATTGCAAAGCTGAGCGAGGCCGTTGCGGCTACTTCGGTTCCAAAACCGAGTTCCTCGCATAGAAAAAAGAGACCAGCAACCGTCAGGAGATGGATGAGCAGGTTAGTTGCGTGATATCCCGCCGGCCATTGCCCCCACAGATGATAGTCTAAGAAAATCATCACAAACCCAACGGGGCGGAAAAATATTCCAGGCTGCTGCCCGCCCAAGAACTTCCACAAATTAGAGAGCCCTGTATGCCGGACCGCCGAAATAAAAACAAAATCGTCACTGATGAAGCCAAGCCAAATGACCGACAGCCACGCAGCAGCGCCCACGGCCAAAGCCAGCAGCAATCCGAGACGGCCTCCGCTCGTTTTAGTCTGCTCCCCATGCTCATGAGGGTTCGTCTTCGCCTGACGTAAGATCACGAGCAAGTAGAACAACACAGAAACGACCTGCATGACGTTGAGCCGGGCTCTTGCTGTGCGCATCGGTAACAAAAGAAACGTAGCAATTGCCACTGCCAATGGAAGTGCGGAGACTGCAACCTTTTGTCGCGGCCACTGGTGTTCCGAATTGCTTGATAAAAAGCTGCTCGGGCGGGGGTTCACTATTTCAATTGCGCCTTAAGAGGCCGCGATTATATCGCCGTTAGTACCGGGATTGAAGCTACTCAGCTATTTAGTTCGAGGCGGCACTCGAAAAGCGTCAAGCCTCGTTACCACATTCTCTGACATAGCAACAAAACACGCCCAGAAACTATGGTTTGGATTTTGAGTCGCTTCAGTTTGATACTAGTTGATACTATCCTCTGGCGCGAAAGGTACTCTTTTGAGTGGACCGGCCATATGGCGCAACGGAGGGAAGATGACGGCTCCCGAAAACATAGTAATCGTTGGCGGCTGCGGGCATGTAGGTCTGCCTCTGGGTATCGTCCTCGCATCTCGAGGTGCCTCACAAGTCATCTTACTGGATATCGACGAAAACAAAGTGGCCGCGGTCAGTCATGGTCACATTCCATTCATGGAAGCTGGAGCGGAGGCGCTCCTGCAAAAGGTTATAGGTGAAAGATTGGGACTCCAGTGGATGAACATCTGAACCCGACCGTTACAGAGCTTTATAGGAACATTGACGCTCTATTAGAGCAGATGGGCAACGATGTGCTGTTTGTCTTGCGCAGCACTGTTTTCCCGGGCGTCACGAAGCTCGTTTACGATCGGATTCGGACCCGAGCCCGCAAGATCCATGTGGCGTTTTGCCCCGAAAGAATTGCAGAGGGAAAGGCATTGGAGGTAATCGTTACGCTCCCCCAAATCGTGGCAGCATTTGAACCCGAAGCGCAGAGGCGAGCCCGCGAGCTCTTCCTTCGGATAACACCAAGCATCATTGAACTGACGCCGCTCGAGGCTGAACTTGCAAAGTTGTTTACCAATAGCTGGCGTTATCTGAATTTCGCCGTTTCAAACCAGTTCTACATGCTCGCGCAGGCCAGTGGCCTGGATTTTTATCGCATCCATGACGCGGTGATTCGGGAATACCCTCGCATGCGGAGCTTCGCAAGAGCAGGTTTTGCGGCTGGCCCTTGCCTTTTGAAGGACACGCTCCAGCTCGCCGCGTTTTCCGGTAATCAGTTCTTTATGGGTCATGCGGCGATGTTGATCAACGAGGGCTTGCCTAATTTCATTCTTAGCCAGCTCAAGAGTAAGAACCTCTCCGAGAAGACGGTCGCCATACTGGGCATGGCTTTCAAGGCCGACTCAGACGACAGCCGCGATAGTCTTTCCTATAAACTCAAGAAGCTGTTGCAAGTGGAAGCACGGGAAGTTCTCTGCGCTGATCCCTATGTCAAAGACCCTTCCTTGATTCCTGCGGAACAAGCCGTGCGGCGGTCAGATATTATTGTGCTCGGTGCGCCTCACTCGGTTTATCGGGACCTCGAAATTCCCCTCGAAAAGATCGTCGTCGATGTCTGGGGGTTTTTGACGGTGCGAGAGCAGAGGACTCTGGAAGCAGTCCAGGCTGGCAAAGTCGGATAGCACATGAGAATCCTAGTTTCAGGAGCTGCCGGCTTCATTTGTGGCTATCTGATTGAGGAACTCCTTCGGGCGAATTACGAAGTCATTGGACTAGATAACTACGCGAAATACGGTCCGCTGAAGAAATCCTACGACGATCACCCACGGTATAAATTCATCCGGGGGGACGCGAAAAACGGCAGGCTCTTAAAGGACTTCCTGGGAGAATGCGATCATTTCGTGGCGGCGGCAGCGATGATTGGGGGCATCTCGTATTTTCACGAGTTCGCATACGACCTCCTGGCGGAAAACGAGCGCATCACGGCGGCCGCTTTTGACGCGGCTAATTACGCACATAGCCATCACCGACTACAAAAAATAACAATCATGTCGTCGAGCATGGTTTTTGAGAACACCACC
>QHYS01000195.1 GCA_003223325.1 Acidobacteriota bacterium | reverse complement strand
AAATCGAAACTGCCCGGACCCAATCGAGAGCGGCATTGAAGCGCTCGTAGATTTATATTTGCTTGCAGAATGTGATTACCTTGTCATTGATACGAGCTCGAGTTTTTCGTACGTAGCCAAGCTGCTGACAAAAGCGCCGGACGCAAACATATTTGACGTCGGGCAACGAAAGAAGCCATCCCCGTACATGCAGCGCCTGACCACGCTGCTCATGCTGAAACTCGGACTGTATTCCTGGGGCTTGAGGGTTTTAAGCAGGTTTGTAAGGATACAGCGATCCTTCAATGTGTGACAAAACCCATTTGATTTATTGGAGCGGGAAAGGGGTTCGAACCCCCGACCCTCTGCTTGGGGGGCAGGCGTTTCTCCTATCCTTCGCTTGGATTTCGGACATTGTCTTTCTGCGGCCGGCGGGAAAGGCCCCGGATGGGAAAGGCCGGGTCGCCACCGTTGATGAGAGGAGTGCAGACATCAAACTGGGAATCTCGATAGACTTGGGAGTCTCTCAGCAGGCACTGGGAGTCGGAATCGAGTCGTAATCGGGGGTGCCGTAATGCTGCTCAGGCGGTCATTGGCGGCCGCGGTGGTCGTGTGCCTCCTGCTCGCAGGAACTGGAATTGGCCTGACGACGGCGGCTCCTGCCCCGAGCACCGTCCGCGTCTCCTATCTGCAGCGCATCCTCTCCCTGGACCCGCACGGCAGCGCGGGTGCCGAGCGTATGTCCTGGATTATCGGCCGGCATCTCTACAACCAGCTCGTGTCGTGGGATTACAGCACAAAGCAATTTCAGCCGCAGCTGGCGTTGCGATGGCGGAACATCGATCCGACGACGTGGGAATTTGAGTTGCGACGAGGCGTCAAGTTTCACGACGGTCAGGACTTCACGTCCGCCGCCGTAAAGACGTCGCTCGAACGCGTGGTCGCCATGAAAGGTCCCCTCGCGCCGCTGTTCGCCCCGGTGCAGTCGATCGAGACGCCCGATCCGTATCGGGTCGTCATCAAGACGCGGGAGCCCGTGGGGACGCTTCTCTCGAACCTGACCATCCTCGCAATCGTGCCGGCCGGAACGCCGGCGACCCCGGATTTCGGCGACCGGCCGGTTGGGACCGGTCCGTTCAAGTTCGTGGAATTTGTCCGGGATGCGCGGCTTGTGCTCGAGGCCAATCCGGGCTACTGGCAGCAGGGGATCCCGAGATCTCAGCGGGTGATCTTCGTGGATATCCCGGAGGTTGCCGCGCGGGCCACGGCGATCGAGACGGGAGAGATCGACATCGCGGTCGGGCTCCCTCCCGAACAAATCAAGCGACTACGCACCACACCGAACGTGAAGGTGGAGGTCGGCCCGACGACGCTGACCAGGGCGCTGTGGATCAACGCGGAGCGGGCGCCGTTCTCCGACGTCCGGGTGCGGCACGCGCTCCAGCACGCGATCAACGTGAACGCGATCACGAGCTCGCTGGTGGCGGGGATTGCCACGTCGTCGACATCACCCATTGCGAGCAACGTCGTGTGCTACGCGAAGATGCCGCCTATCTCATACGATACGGCGCTTGCCCGAAAGCTCCTGGCCGAGGCGGGATTCCCCCGGGGATTCGAGACATCCATCAAGTGGACCGAGGGCAATCCTAAGGAGCGCGAGGTCTCCGATGCCATCGTCGGGCAACTGGCGCTCGTCGGCATCCGGGTCCGCAACATGCAGCAGCCGAGGGCGATTTGGCTTGACGATCTCTTGAAGTTGAACTGGGACTTCGAGATCTCGACGACAGGAGGGGGCACGGGCGATCCGGACTTCACCCTGCGGCGCCTGTACCATACCCGCAGCAAGCGGACCGGATGGTCCAATCAAGAATTCGACCGGCTGGTGGACGCCGCCGCGGCGTCGGTGAACCTCCAGCAGCGGTGCGCCATGTACAAGCGGGCGCAGGAGATCCTGTGGGACCAGGGCCCCGCCGTG
>QHYS01000016.1:7213-9514 GCA_003223325.1 Acidobacteriota bacterium | reverse complement strand
CACTGTCTTCGGCGCCATTATGACGATAGCTTTAGTGGGCGGAACGGCAGGCCCGAAGCTTGCCTCCTGGGCCGCCGCTTACGGGCCGACGCGGGTGCTGTGGGTTCCTCTCGTCAGCGCTGTTCTGGTGGGCGCATTAACCATTCTCATCTCAGCGCATGCCCCGCAACCAATCGTCAAGACTTCCGCGCAATCTTGATTCTCGGTCCTTGCTCCGCATTCGCTCCCAGCCATCGCCGTTCGAGTAGTGCAAGGCCGTGTTTTGGCAGGCCGACCAGGGAGCTCGTTCAACGGCACCCCCGATGAGCAGGGCAATTCGCGTGCCTTTCTCAAGGTACCGGTGGCGATAGTGCCGCGGGAAGGCCAAATACTCGCTGATCTGAGTGAAGGCGAACGTCATCGAGCCACCTCAGAACCGTTCGTCCTTTGAGGTGCAGAGGACAGTTGTTCCCATTGGCTAGCTGCAGCGAAGCGGTCGAAATTCCAGCAGTACAGTGCCATCGACGGTCGTCTGGCTGATCTTGACGAAGCCACGAAGCCCGAACAGTGCCTTTTCGCCAATTTCTTCTCGCCTGAGCAGCTCGCGATCGTAAACAAAGTCACGCAGAAACCAGACTAGCTTCCACAGTGCCTTGGGGTGCAGTACAGCCGCCCTGAGATTGTGCGACTTTCAGTTCATGTGGTTCGAGCACGGAGATTTCCTTGCTCAGTTGGGTACCGCGTGCTACGAAGCGGCGCTAGCCCTGTACCAATGGGTTGTGTACGTCCTTTTGGGAAAGCTGAGTCTCGTTTATTACCTTCTCAAGAAGTGCTGACAATCGCGTCCGGAGTTGCAATTTGGTTTAAGCGAGCACGTGATGATTTTGAACAGCCCACTTGGTGTAACCGGCGGTGTACTTGATCTTCTGATCGCGGAGGGTGGCATCGCGCACACTCAGGACGCGAAACTCGGTGGGCATGCGATCCAGATACAGGCAAATTCGGTCGAAGTTCGTATCGGAGGCGCGATGAGCGAGAGCGGACGCAACTGCATACTGTGCCGCTGGCGAGTCCGGCACCGGCTCACCGGATGGATTCAGTAGGATGGCATCAATGTTGGGGAGTTCCCGGAACATCCGCAAGAATCCGGAAAACTCTGTGGCCGCGCCCGTTCCTACCGTCCCAGCAAACATTTCGTGTTCGACACTTGCATGGGGGCCACTGTCAACAATGCGGGAAACAAACTCCCATGAGCGGGGAGAAGGAAACGCATTGGCATCCCGATCAAAGGCGCTCAGCAGTTGTGGCCGAAAGCGAATAAAGGCAATGACCTCCGGCCGTATGCCGGCGCCGATGGCCCATTCCGACCACTCCTGCGCATCCACTTCAAACTCGAGATGGACAAAGCGATTCCGCAAAGGAGTGGGCATGCGGGTGGTGTGTGCCCGGTCTGCATCCCGGTTTCCGGCGGCTATGATGATCCAGCCGTCCGGGAGCGTGTGCTCCCCCAGCCTACGGTCAAGAACCAGCTGATAGAACGCCGCCTGGACCATTGCGGGCGCCGCATTCAGCTCATCGAGAAATAGAATGCCGGCGCCGTCTGCGGGCAGGAACTCCGGGATTGCCCACTTGGAGCGTCCTTCCGCGACGTAAGGGAGCCCGCGCAGGTCCACGGGATCGAGCAGCAGGGCGCGTATGTCGCGTAGAGCAAGAGCCAGAGAACCAGCCAATTGCTCCACCACACTGCTCTTTCCAATTCCTGGAGCGCCCCAAATGAACGCTGGCTGACGTGCAGCCACTAATGTCTTCAATGCGGCTGAAATAGAAGATGCTTTCATTGCTTGATCCTTGTTTTTGTTCGTCCGGGATCCACCAACTCGGGTTGTGAAGTGGGATGGCGCGCGTGCGCAAATTCTGGTTTTGAAGTTATTCAGGCTGAGCGTACAAATCCGTTGGTAAGCAGATCGAGAAACCACAGCTGATCTACCTTGCGGAGATCAATTTCGGTGGGGTGCTCGAGGATGAAGCGGCGGACATCTTTTTCGCGGATGAGATAAATGTCGCCGTGTTGCTGTTCCCCACGCGCTGTACCGCGGCGCTGTGCTCTGAGGTGGCCACGTCTGATCCAGCGCGACACAGCGTGGGAGTCGATTCCCAACGCCTGCGCGAGACCATTGGCGGAATAGAAGCTGGGATCGTGCTTGAACTTCATTCGTCTCAGTTTGAGGTGGATTCCGGTTGCAGTACGCGAATAACCCGCGGCCTTAAGCTTTAAACGAATCCGCTCGTCGCTCATCCATGCATAGCGGGCCAATATGTTCA
>QHYS01000016.1:2104-7047 GCA_003223325.1 Acidobacteriota bacterium | reverse complement strand
GCCCGATACGTTTCAGGCGGCTTCCTGTACCACTGGTGCAGTGGCGGCGCACATTCCCCGCCTATCTTCTTTATAGGGGCTGCTTCCATAATAGCGGCTGCTTCCATAATTGTTCCTTGCATGAGAAGGCCCTGTAATGTCAGCCGAAGTTCGCGGTTTGGGCTTCTTATTGTGTGCACTCGTTTGCTAGCGGATGAGTTCTCAGCGGACGGGCAAGGGTTCAGTCACAAGTCGAGCGAAGAGAACCGAAGGGAAACCTTGACGGGTTCCTTGCCCGTCTGCATCATTCGCCGCAAACGAAGGCAGACAGACCAAGCCCCGGGAGAGGCGCTTCCTTCAAGAGGATATAAAGGACAGAGTCCTTAACGTGCTTGTGCAGGCATTAGCAGCACAAACCATCCGTTTCGTCTGTTAATTCCGCTTTGCGAGTGTTGAGAGAACGTTGCGGGCGTACGTGAGCTCCGGCCGGCCAGATAGTGTTCCAGCACACATCTTGACGAGTTCCTCGAAATAGGCGTTGGCCTTATCTGGCATTTTCAGGATTTCAGCGGCACGCCCGGCTCCGTACAGTGAATCGAAGCGACCCGGATTGATCTTGAGCTCCGCCTCGTATTCTGCCAGGGCCTGTTCCGGTCGTTTTAAATCCACAAGCATATCAGCCAACATTTCGCGGGCGGGAAGATCGCCGGTCGCCCCAAACACGCCGGTCTTCTGTTTATCGGCGATTCCACGCAGCAAGGCGAGGGCCTGCTCGTCCTTGCCTTCGGCGTGGTCTGCCCAAGCCTCGGCTTCCTTCCGTTCTTGATCGGCCCAATCTGCAAAAGGAAGCTTCTTCGTCACCACCTGGTTGTAAATGGACTGGATCTCGGCGACATTCCGGCGAGCCTCCTCAGGGTGACCAAGGTGAGCGGACCCGATTGCGCGCGCAAAGTAGGTGATGACGTCGTCTCCAAAGTCCGTTCCCGGCGTCATTGGAAGATCGGCTGCTTTCTCCCACTGGTGGAGTTCAAGTACATAGCTTGCGGAATAGGATAACAGGGCGAGGACTTGTGGATCCGCATCGACTCCATACATGCTTTTCATCTTCGGCAGTGCTTTAACTTGTTCGATGAGCTTCTGTGCCTCTGCTTCGCGACCGCTCTGAAGGTACGCATAGATCAAGGACTCCATTGCATGGTATTGGTGGCCTTCATCTCCCATGTGGGTCATTGAAGCATCGCGACTCGCCGCTACTGATGCCAGGTTGGAATCAATGTCCTCTTGCCAGAGGCCAAGCTGAGCAAAGATGTGCGAGGGCATATGCAGCGCATGAGGAGCCGCAGGAGCAATCTTCGCATAGCGACGCGCAGCTGGAAGTCCCAACTCCGCCATTCCCGGATAGTCATACGTGTGGATCAGATAATGCGCAACCCCCGGATGGTTCGGCTCAAGCAGCAACAGCTTTTCAAGGATTGCAGCAGCCTCTTTTCGTTTGGCGTGCGTCGGATCATCGTCGCGATCGGAATCCTTCAACGCAAACGCATAAAGAGCGGCTGCCTCATGATCGTCGGGGTAGCGGCGGTGGAGCTTTTCCATGCCTTTCAGGTAATTCTGCTGCCGCTTATCGTCTTTCTTGCCCGGATGCCGGTAGAACGAAACAACTGCCGCGATATAATCCCGTTCCCGCGCCGTCTTTGGGTGAAGGGATTTCGCGACTTTGATTTCCTCCCACCCCCGCTTTAATAGTTTGGCATCCGGCATACCCAGCGGCTAAACGTCTTAGCGATGCCCCGGTGTGCCATTGCGCAACCGGGATCGTCCGCGGCGACCTGCCGGAATGTCGCTTCCGCGGTTTCGAAGGCGAACGAATGCAGCAAGGCTACTCCGCGCTCGAAAGTCTTCTGGACCTTTGGAGCACAGGATGTTGGGAAGTGCACCGTGCCAAACTGTTGCTCGTTGAGCGCGTCGTGGTAGTGTCCTTCGTCGGCAAGTGATGAGACGGCAAGAGCCGCACAAGCCAAAGTTATCTTCCACAACTGAATCACTGGACCATCCTTTTGAACAAAAGTCTAAAGCCGCGCATAGTCATGGTCAATCGAGCAGGTGGGATCATGTCGATGCATCCGGTCCCAGCACATAGCAGTGGCTAAAACGGTCTCCCAGATCGATACCGATGGTGATTTGCCCCGTCGTTGCGTCGAATCTCTCCTGCAAGTTATGACTTTTGCATTTTTCCGGGGGTGTCGGTGGCGATTGAGTGCTTTCTAGCGGGTCTTATTTCGTGGAATGAACAAGTCAGAACAACGAGAGTTGGTCGGCTGCGGTGCCTTTTCGCGAAACGCGACGGGGCAGAGTGACGGCTTCCAAGAGCGCAGCATTCGGAATTGGTGCGGCTATCAATGGCAATGGTTCGGGCGTCTCGACTTCGGCTGGGACAATGGCGGTCTCTGTGAAATCTTCCTGGGACGACAGAGCGGTTGCCGGGCAGAGCCGCCGCCAGACCGAATCAGCTGATTCACCAATTCCCCGGGTCTCGACCAGTTCACGCGCCATTGCGGTGAGCATGTCGTCGTCTCCATCGATGGCCTGGAGCCCTTCAGAGGCGAACTTGCCCTCCATTGCCAACGCGACCAGCAACTTCTTGCCCATCAGCCGAAGGCATACTTCCTGCATCGTGCCCTTGTAGGCGGTAGTGGGTCAGTTTGATCGTGCTAACCCACTACCTTATAGGCGGTAGCCGGTCTCGTGAAACAGAATGGTGGGAAAGTCGAATAAGTCGGCCCGATTTCCACGATCTTGGGATGACAGATCGCAACATCGCGTCCCACAAACCAGAAGTAGCGTCTCTTGACGAGTTCGTTGAACTCGGAGGTTCGCCCGCATGCAATATTTGCGGCGGGCTAATGGCACTATAAGCTCTGGGGCCTTTGGTACGACCTTGCCGGCCAGCGGCGCATTTACGATATTGCGCGCCATCTGCTTGTGGATGAAGGCTTCATGACACGGCAGGAATATTGGGCCGTGATGAAGGAACGATGGAAGGAAAGGCGCGCCAACGGACAAACGTCCAGCTAGGTAGCTTCCAAAGCACACCCCATTCGCGCTCTAGCGGCGGTGGTCACGCCTGTTCTGCTTGTCTCGTGGCCCTGGTGAATGGTCTAATCGTGGCCCTAGGGGTGACCTGAACGGAATCCTCGACCAACTGAAACAAGAGCGCGATCGCCTCACTCGCGCTATCGAAGCCCTTGAGGGCGTAAACCGCACGGGACCCGGCCGCGCCGCAGGCACTAGCTTAGCTAGCCGGAGCCGCAAGCGTCGCAAGATGTCAGCCGAGGCACGCGCCAAGATCGCGGCTGCGCAGCGCGCCCGCTGTGCAAAGGTAAAGAAGGCAAAGGCGAGATGAGCAGCTACACTCGCAGGCTGCCACAAAAATGTTGTTTTTGGGTGTCGTTCATCGCACTGCGACAGATGAACGCTGTCAGGCAACAACCACACCTACGCAACACCGATCGAATGGCGTCCTATGCCACTGCATAGCCCGGGTCGAACTCGTCCCCCTCGGCGTTGTATCGTAATCCGTAAACAACCACGGGATTCGTCAGCTGGTGCTTCAATTTGTTTGGTATGACCTCACCAAGGCCGTGTGCCAGCAGATCCTTGTAGTAGTCGATGTCCGGCTCAATCTTCACGCATTTGACGCCATCGATGAGCTTCGTATCGTCTTCGTGAAACGTCAACTGCACGTTGGCAACATCGTAATCGATTTGCTTGTAACTGCACGTCGCTCCTGGGTGAAACTCAGCACAGCCTTTCTCTTCCGCAAAGTGACCAGTGTCAGCGGCTGCGCGCACCGCTGGAATAATCGCGGGATCGACATAGCCAAAGAATCGATCCTGGGCCATCGTTGAATCCCATAAGATCTGCTTGAAATACACCAAAGGGGACGCATCACCGAGCTTGATCCCACGCATCGCCGCAATCAAGTTCAACAAGGAAGCGAGCACCTCGGGGTGCTCTCTGGCAACCCGCTCGTAATTGGCACGAGCACTAGCCTCGTCTCCTTCACAGACGAGAAACCCGACGGCTTCCAGGTCATCTCGCTTCAGATCATCCCAAGATTGGAATCGGAATGTGGCATTCCCCTTCACCAGCATCAACGTGATCGGGTTTTCGCGATCGCGTTTGACGGCGACGAAAGTACCAGCCTGCTGATAGCCATCAGCATAGGCGATGACCGTGTACGTATCCATGAAGTTATCGTGGAATTCAAGGTCGTTCACAAGCAAGGCGGCTCCGCCCTTGATCGATTGTGGCGGAATCGTGTCGGTCGCGCCTTGGCGAACATGCACGAGAACGTTCGACGTCGGCGGAAGCGGCTGCAAGCCGCCGTCGACAATGTTTACTCGTATCGATGTAGCCGTCGAATTCATAAAATTTGTCCTCGCAAGTCAGGCTAGGCCAATGTGCCCGCTATTTTGGCCGCAATCTTGAGAACTGCGCCAATTCCGTCCAGAACCTTCGAAACGTTCCCCAGCTTTGCCAGAGCATCCTGGGCTGCGGCAATACCCCCAGTGATGTCGCCGTCTTGCGAAACCAGAGCACGGCTGATGGAGTCAAGCTCAGCGTTAGCTAGCTCGCTGATCCGCTCCGCCAAATCCTGGCGCAATTGGACGAACGAGTCTTTCGACACTTGGTCCTGCGTTCGCATGAATGACTGCATTTCCGTCGATCGCAACCTCAGCTCTACCGCTCGCAGCTGTTCGAGAAATTCTGATGAGTTCACGATGATCTCCCTATTGGGTCGAAGACAGCATCCCCTCCACATCACTGAGGAGGGACCGAATCGTCGCGTGGTTTCGCGTTTCATTGTTCAGATCCTGGAATGCAATGCGAAGCGCATGAACTGCCTCAACCGCTGCGTCGAGCTCGGCAATCCGCCTTGAGCTCAGCAGGATCTCGCGACG
>QHYS01000016.1:0-1888 GCA_003223325.1 Acidobacteriota bacterium | reverse complement strand
GGTCGGCAACCGCGTTCATACTCTGTTCGGCCTGATCGGGGGCCTTTGAATCTGCCAAAGCATCGAGTGCCGAAAAGTACCGCGCCAGCAATCGCGCGTGCTTACGCAAGCGCGCGATGATCTCGAGGCGCACCTGGTCGAGCGCCGACAAGCGCGTGTACGAGTCGGCAGTCTGGTTCGACAACTGATCGTCCTGCAAGAGGCGCTCCGACGTGGCATCCACCGCAGCTGTTTCCGAGCGGCTCAGAAGCTTATCGAGCGACACCGCGTACGCCGCTCCCGCGTGCCCAAATGTGACTTGTCGCTTCGCCGAACATCCTACCTGTCTCGCAGCACAGAAGAGCAAGGCAAGGGCAACACTCCCCACACAAATGCCGCGCAGCAACACCCGGTACAAGCTCAGTCGCTCGATTCCGCTTTCTCTCGACCACTGAAATCGACCCATATTCATGATTTCCTCACGCCGCATGTTTCACACCAACTCCGATAAGTAATGATCGACCAGAAGACGCGCCAACTGTTCTCCCCGCCTAGAGAGTGCGTCTATCTCCGCGGGTTTCATGGGCGAGAAATCGGTCGGATAATCTTGCACCTCCTGCCGACGAATCAAATCGTCCGGTATCACCGGGAGTAGCTCGTCGCGCTGCCCCAGGTAGGCGAGTAAGAACCCCTTTAGGCGGCCGGCCTCGGGATACCGATCCAAACGATCCCGCGTCCCATCCTGTACCTTGCGAAATAGCGATTCAAACGGCGCCAGCATGCGAGCTGGCCACCAGAACGGGCGGACCTGCCCCCCAAAAAGGCCCATGGCCTGCATCGCAGGCGAGGATGTAATCCACAGCGAAAGCATTGGTGCTGTGCTCAGCCGAACGCCCCGGCTCCAGGCAGCTAACGCCAAGGTTCTCAAAAGACACCCCCGTCGGCGATGATGACTCGCGATTTCGTATGCTGCGCCCGGCGGTCCACAAAGTCGTAAACCCGATCCAGTGCGGGCAGAATGGCCGGATACGCCGCCGAAGCACCCACCGCCTCCGCCACGGAGACGTCATTGTCGGCAATGCGTCCGTAACGCCATCCAGACTCGCGTGTTCCGTAGCGAAAAGATGAACCGGTGCGCAGCTCGCACGCGTTCAAGACCACATCGACGTCGTGCCGCCGCTTCGCTTGGAGCGTCGCCTCACCCGAACTGGCATGCTCTCAAGGCTCGCTCGAAGGCTGTAGTGCGACTGATCCACCGTCGGAATGGAGGCTGAATGCGGTTCATCCATTCGAAAGATTTCAGTCTGCTCGACTGAAAACGGCTCGCCGCGATCGAGCACAGTTTCCGAATCACGGTTGCCGCCAAAGGTCAGGGTACGGCCTTGCAGCGAACAGCTCACGAACGCTCCTGGTGTACGCGACGATGTGCGCGGTGGTGTGCACGGCAATGCACGCGGCGATTCTCCACCGCATGAACGGACGCCACCAGGAGCGCCAGCGCGGGCGGCTTCATCCCGCCAACATATAACGGGCGCCGATGATTGGAAAGCACCCTTTTCGGGGCGTCGCACAGGGTCAAGAATTGTTGGTACAAATCTGCGAACTGGCGGGTATCTGTCCTAATAAGGGCAATCGACGGCCGACCTGCGCCCGGCTGGTGCGCCTGGCGCCGGAGGTGCAGCGGCAGTAACGAGCGACGCAACTCCCGCAAGCGCGCAGATGGCGACATGCAGGCGGCGCGCACCCGTCCGGTCGGAGTTCAGACCTACGACAACCATGGCGATCGCGGTGAAAACATAGGGGATCGCCGTGAGCAGACCGATCTGAAACGTGCTCATTCCAGATTGGCTGCGGATGAGTTTCGGCAGCCAAAAGCTGACGCCATAAACCGTGGTGTTCATCCCAAAAT
>QHYS01000193.1 GCA_003223325.1 Acidobacteriota bacterium | reverse complement strand
GCATCGATCCAGGGAGGGTTTTTGGCGGGGCGGCGAGAGCAAAGCATGAAACTGAGATGGGTTCTCTGTTGCATCGACCAGTTGGGCTGGCAGGCGTTGATTTTGTTTTAGTAAGTTACTGTGAAAGTTCGAGGGAGCTTACTCGGACAAAAAGAAACTCGTTTCAAATGCCTCCGTACCAAGTGCCGCCGCCTTTTCGATACAAATCCCTGCGGTCTGTGATGACGATGCGAGAAAGATATTTGGTGTTTTTCCAGCCGAGGTGGCGACCGAGGCGAAGGCGCACAGGGGCACCATGGTCGGCGGGCAGGGCCTCACCATTCATGCCATAAGCCAGCAACGTCTGGGGATGAAGAGCATCATCCATATCGATGCTCTCCCACAATGCGCGCACAACTGTGCGGCTTTGATTGGGATTCGCGAATGGCTCGAAGATAACGTATCGCGACTCGGAACGTGCTCCGGCAAGATCCAATACCGTCGCTAGCCGCACGCCGGTCCATTCGGCAATATAGGACCAACCCTGCTCGCAGGCGTGCAACGTTATATGGCTTTCGGCCGGCAGGCGGCTCAGCTCTTCGAGCGACAAAGATATCGGACGAGCAACTAAACCCTCGACTGATAGACGCCAGTTCTTGAAACCGTCCGCGAGAAGGGCCAGATATTTTTCGTCCGTCGGATGCGGTCCGTTCACGATTGGGACCTTCGAAATGTCACTGCGTTTGAATTCGCGAGCCAACGAGTGCCCTGACGTCAGGAGACGTTGAGTCGCATAGGTAAGCGTTTCCCCGATCCCTACAATGCCGGTGTGATCCGGTGGGATCAAACCGTACCGTTCGGCGAAGTAAACGGCAGTGCCAACTCCCGAGGCGCTCGCCGCCGTTGCCAATCCTGCGGTGATAAATTTGCGCCGTTTGAGAAATTTGCTCATCGAGTCCTCTCTCCCTGCGGCACATATCCCGTTATCATCGTCCTCACGCTGCGCCAGAATCCAGCAAGGCACAGCATCAGGATATGCACGGTAACAAAAAGTAGTAGCAGAACAACACAAGCGAAATGAAGCGTCCGAGCGGACTGATGACCTCCCAGCGCGGTCGCTAATATTGGGAACACTGACGTAACCCCGAACGACATCGCCAGGCCGGTCCAGAGGATGGCAGGAAAAAGCCGGCATCGGCCTCCGGCCGCTTCCACCGCAAATGGTCCGACACTACGCCGACGATGCGGTTCCAACGGAGGTCGGCTTTCGCGGGCAGCAGATCCTTACGGAAGTGTTGCGTGATGAAGCTGCCTACCACATAGCTCAGGCCTGTCAAGACCAGAACCCATGCAAAAAAGAAATGAAAAGGTCGGTTCCAAACCGAGGGGCCGATGATAAACGGTATAGGAAGATCAATGAGCGAGGGGGTCCCGACACCGCCGGTTTCGCCCCAGTATAGGCGCGGGTGAGATACGAGAATGCCTGTGCCGGTGACAAGCAGGCCAAGTACGCTCAGCACGACGATCCAGTGCGTGATACGAACGAGCGCGATATGGCGCGGTGTAGATGCCGTCTCAACTGCTGATTCAACGTTAACTTGCCTAATCATCAAATTAGCCACCAGAAGTTTTGTCATCGTAGGTCAAAAAAAGAACTACGGCAATACCAGGGCAATACAAATTGACGGGCGGGAAATTTGAGCCCTGTCTGATTTAGCGATAAGCTGCGCCCTTCAATGGCTAACTCAGGAGAGACCTATGAAACGACGCCTCAAGCTCTCGGCGGTTCTTAGTCTGCTTCTGGCTACGTCGGCTACGATGCTGGCTCAAGCTCAAAAAGACGCCCACATAGGAACCTGGAAACTGAACGTCGCAAAATCAAAATTTAACCCAGGACCGGGCTACAAAAGTGAGACTCGAACCTATGAAGCAACTGCCGATGGTTACAAATTCCAGGGAGAGCGCGTCAATCCGGATGGAAGCACCCCAAAATATGGATTCACAGTCAAGTACGACAATAAGAATTATCCGGTAACTGGAAAGGACCCCGGCGGTGCAGATACCATCGCTGTCAAACTCGTTGATGCCAACGACATTGAATCGACTTCCAAAAAGGGCCATGAAGTCCTTTACACGTCGAAAGTTATGGTATCCCCAGACCGAAAAATGATGACGATAACGACGAAGGGAAAGAATCCGGACGGCGAGCCCTTCGACGACGTACAAGTCTACGATAGGCAGGAGTGATGCACCGTTCGCGGCTATCAAATGAGAAAGAAACTGTTCAGCGTTCCCGCAACCGACAGCGAGAAGAGCGCGGCACGCGCGATATGTCTACCGGGCTCTCGTTATAGGCATTCCGACGCCGACAATCGGCTAGGGAACTCAGGACGGATAAGTGGGGGAGAGTAGCCAGATGCGGATACCTAAGAAGCGACTCGCCGTTCTTCGCGAACACATCAATGCGGAGAGCTCGCATGACATGCAAAATCTCCTTCTCGGGATGACCCCTGATTGCTTCAACGACGTTGCCTGTGTGCCCAAGCCTTTCGTCGGTCCTAAAAAGGTTGCCGAACGTTACCGCAAACACTGGGCGGGCTTTCCGGATTTCAAAGTCCGGGTGAAGCGGATACTCGCCGCCGACGATAAGTGCATTGTGACTGAGAACGAATGGAGTGGAACGCATCGCGGCACCTTTCTCGGTCTTCGGCCCACCGGAAAGCGTGTGCGGGTGCGGGCTCTTGTGGTGTGGCACTTCAAGGGAGGTAAGTTGTGGGGAGAGACGGTATTTTTCGATTTGGGTTCGATACAGAAGCAAATCGGCGCGAGGGTGTTGGTGCCGTCAACCGGGCGAACGCGCTCACGTCGGACTTGAGATCAGCTTCAGCGCGAATCGGGTTTTTCCTGGCATCCTTCCACGCTTGCTTGCTGCGGCGGGTACGCTGATGGCGGGCAAATTGATTGTGAAATTCGGCGGTTTCGGTAATGCCGCAATGCTCGTGGCCACTATTTACGTTTTGGGCCTCGCCGTCGGACCGCTCTTACCAGAAACTCGCGGTAAACCGTTGCCCGAATCAATCTAACTGGCACAGTGCTTTGCCTTCTTGGGGGAGAGACTTATATTGAGAGCCCGGCAGTTAGCCTCGTGTCGCTTTGGAGTTCTCTCAAAGCAGCAAATAAGCGCGGGTTGCCTGCTAGGAGGACTCGGGCCCACTAACCTCATTGCCCCCGACGAAAAATACCTTTCGGGATCATCATGTGCACGCCCTTGTTCCCGTCCACCAACTGGGTGACGTGCAGATCAGCCGCGACACTTGCAAGCATGTAGGCGTCATCTCGCGTCAGATGCTTCTCATTGACCAAGAAATCGATCATTTCCCGGACCGCAATCTTGGTCGCTTCATTCAGATCCTCGTGAAGACCCATCGTGATGTAGTGCGTGGGTGTTTCAGCGCGTGGCCACAGAATATGAATGTCTTTGCGCACAACGAACTGGAGCGTGCCAGTTAGGGAAGTTTCGAGCGCGGAGAGATCCACCTCGCCGTCTCCCTGGCCTGCATGGCCGTCGCCGATTTGGAAGAGAGCCCCTTTTGTGAAGACGGGGAGGAAGAGCGTCGAGCCCGCAACCAGGTCTTTGTTATCCAGGTTGCCTGCGTGAATCCATGGTGGGCCGCTGCTAACGCGCCCGGTCACTTCCGGCGGGGCTACTCCGATGCTTCCGAAAAACGGATGCAGCGGGATCTCGATCCCGTTTCCAAAGAGCGCGACCATGCGCTTCTCGTCCAGTGGGATGATTTTCCCCCGTGCATACGGGAAATCCTCCGGGAGCAAGCCGCGGCCGGGCATAAACGTGTTGAAGGCATAGGCAAGGGCAAGCCGGATATTCTCGATGCGAACTTCCAGGACGTCACCAGGTTCGGCGCCCTCGACGGAGATCGGTCCGTCTAGAATATGCCCTCCGGGGCCCTTATCCTGAACCTCGCGGTAGATGTCCCGCAGCGACTGTTCGACTTGCACAGGCCGCGCTCCTGCGGTTTCGAGTTGATCCGGGCTGAAACTGATTAACGTCTGGACCTCGACAGTATCGCCGGACTTTATCCGAAGCACCGGCGGAACTTTTGCATCGTAGTGTCCCCATGCGACGGTTTTAGGCGTGGGCTTGAGCTGGTAGACGTCTCCGCGCGACGCGGCGGGTTGCTGCGCTGGCAGCGACGCGGCAAACGAAGTGAATAGAAAAAAGGCAGGAGCTACAAAGCGTCTCATGGATTGCTCCTTCGCAAGGCGAGAATGGCTGCTAGAGCCCACATTTTCTACTTCGACGGGAATTGTACCCCACCAGTTTTTCTAGAAACATGTCGCACATTTACTTCGTGACATCCGAGCCGGAAGGATCGTGGCGAAGGGGCACACAGCGGCTAAGTTATCGGCCGCAAATCCCCTTGACTCCCGGCCTCTCCGCCCACAGAACACGAGTTCTGACCAAGGGCGGTTCCATTCGGTGCCGACGGAGACGGTGCAACGGCTAAAGCTTTCGTATGGCGCGTCAGTTGAATTGTGTTTCTAGGGCTCGCCTGGAATAGGCGGGGTAGTGTTGGGAGGCCTGCGATGGTGCGTCGCCTGCTCGTAGCCGTAGGCTAGTTTTATCAGCATGCCTTCATCGTAGGGCCTACCCATAAACGTAATCCCTGCAGGGAGGTTGTCGCGGGTGAAACCAGCGGGAACCGCGATTGCGGGAACAAACACTAGGAACGTATTCAGATAAGGCGCGCCCTTCGTATTTACGTATGGCGGACTTGTCGCATCTTTGATCAGGGTTGGTTGGTGTTCGATGGACTTGTAAACGATGGCGTCCAGCTTGTTATCCGCCATGACGTTCAAAACGTTGATCATCAGCTCGTCCCGGGCCATCAAGTATTGGTAATGCCTGGATTCGTCGGACGAAGCCCGGAGCCGATCCTGGGCGTACCGTACCACTTTGGCAAAATCGGGCGAGCGCAACATCTCTTCGCGCGTTTTGAAGGTGGGCTTGGCGCTCCTTCCAAAAAACACCTTGAACGAGTCGTCGGGTTCGGTGGGACCTACGGCTCGCTTAGCGAGCAGTTCCTTGAGCCTCGGAATCACGATGGGATCGACCACCGAAGCTCCCGCGGCTTTCAAATCCGCGACCGCTTTGTCGAAAACGGCGGTCACTCTAGCGAAGTCTTGCGACGCTGGTTCGGAGCTAACGCCCATCGGCTCGCGCAATACGCCGATGCGCGCACGCTTCAGGCCGTTTTTGTCGAGGAACTCTTGGTAACTGCCGGGGACATGGCCTACGCCCAGGGCGGTCAGCGAGTCCTCCGGATCATAGCCGACCAACACATCCAGTAGCTTGGCCAAATCTGTTACCGTGCGGGCCATTGGTCCGAGCGAGCCATTCATCTGCGGCGCGCCATCATACATGCCGCTTCGGCTCACCAAACCCGCCGTGGGCCTCATACCAACCACGGAGTTCCAGGTAGATGGCCGGCGTATCGACGCGAAGCCTTCCTCTCCCACCGCCACTGTCGCGAAGTTTGCGGTAAGACTCGCGCCCGGTCCTCCAGACGATCCGCCTACGGTGCGATCCAGCGCGTATGGGTTTCGCGTGAATCCGAAGAGAGAGCCGAATGTGTCGCCTCCGCCGAGCTCGCCGAGAGTGCCCTTGCCCAGGATTATTGCTCCCGCCTTTTTCAGTTTTTCTGTCACAAATGAGTCTCTATCCGGGTAGTAATTTTTGAAAAGGATCGAGCCCAGGGTCGTAGGCATGCCCTTCGCGTCCATCTGATCCTTGAGGATGACGGGAATGCCGTGAAGTGGGCCGACCAACCCCGAGGATTTAAGTGCGGCGTCCAGCCGGTCCGCCTCTTGGAGAGCCTGGGGATTGATCGAAATTACTGCATTGAGTTCCGGCCCTTTCTTGTCATAGGCCTCGATGCGATCGAGATACAGTTGGACCAGTTGGTGAGCAGTGAGTTGTCCCGATTTGTAGGCGTCATGGACGTCTTCTATGGTGGCCTCGAGGAGGTGAAAGTTTTTGGACTGGCTTGCAGCTTTACTGGGCGCAAAAAGGAGGAGAGCGAGCAAGACAGAGGCAAATGCGAATTTCAATTGGAAGGAACCGAGAACGCGTGGAATACTCCTCGTGCACATAGCCGCGCCTCCTTGATGATCGTGGCGATCCGAGTTCCAGCGACCTTTGCGACTGCAAATGTGTTTCTTTTCGTCTACGAATGGAGATGCTCGTAGGCCTCCGCGATTTCATTCCCCGTGGCGAACCAAACTCGGTCCTGCTTCTGGATATGCGCGATCGCTTGCTGGAAATATTTGATGTGCAAGGGCTGTCCGGTTAGAAAAGGATGAAGTGGGATGCCCATCACTCTCGCGAGCTTATGGCTTTCGGCGTAGAGGGTCTCAAACTGGTCCGTGACGGCCTTGAAATATTCGTCGCCCGTGTAGCCATGCCTTGCAAAAAGGCTGATGTCATTAAGTTCCATGCAATACGGAACCGAGAATAGCTTTCCTTTTTTCACTTTCATCGCGTAAGGCTGATCATCACTATTCCACTCGCCCACATAACTAACGCCTTCTTCAGCCAGAACATCGAGCGTATTAAACGTCTCGGCTAGGCCTGGTCCCAACCATCCTTTGGGCCGCTCGCCCACCGCACGCTCGATTGTGCTGAGGGCGGCGTGGATGACATTCCTCTCATCATCACTCGACAGAGAAGACAGGAGCTGGCTATTGGTAATCCCGTGCCCCATGAATTCCCAATGTCGCTTCTTCATTTCTTCAATGGCCTTCGGGAATACTTCACATACAGATGAATTCAGAGCCACGGTGGCGCGGAGCCCTGCGGAATCCAAAACGCCCGCAATTCTCCACAAGCCAACTCTCATCCCATATTCTCGCCAGGCGTAGTTAATTACGTCGGGAACCACTTCCCCTGGATTCGGAGACGTCGTCACTCCCACTGCTGAGTCGTAGCTCCAGGCCTCAACGTTCGGGATAATCCACACTGCCAGAGTTTTGCCCCCGGGCCATGTAAACGGCTTTCGTTCAAAAATCAGGGAATCGTCATATCGTTCGGGCCTGCGCACGTTCTTGATTGGTGTTTGAGCGCGGGCAACGTTATCGGCAGCGCCGCTTCGACGTTGATCGGCCGTTTGGGCTATGGATACGCCTGGAGCCAGAATGAGGCCCGCGCCGACTGCGGATAATCCACCGAGAACTTCGCGCCGCGAGGGACGATCATGAGAACGATTAGACGCGTCTTGCTCTCTGGACAAAGAAGGTTTGCGCTTCATTTTCTTTTTCTTTTCCCTTTCTTACTTAGTGGCCGACCGAGGATTGAGCATATCTTAATCCCGATCTGGGGGTTCGGGGTCAAATAGAGGAGCGACCGCATATATACGCATATATAAAGCACCGACCTCCTGGTGCAACGCCAAGGGATCGCGTGTTAGTAACAGGGCGGTGATTGAGTTTACTAACGGCCGCTTAAGCTCCCTCAATCTTCCCGCAGCGCACTGATAGCAAAAAGGATACTCTTAGGGAAGTGGGAGTCGAATGCAACGCCACACTGAATTTCAAGCACGTACGAGAAACTGCGAGGAGCACAAAGGAAGCATAAGGAACCTCTAGACCTCTAGAAACGGTTATTGCTCCCTAATTGCTCCCTCGGCAGTCGTCGGTAGAAACTATAAAACTCAGCGGCACGGATGCACCCGACGGCACCACGCGAGCGCGCGGCCAGTCTCTCAAAGGAAAAGACGCAGTCGTTTCCCGTTGACGACTAAAGACCGTGCCGCAAATGACTAGCGTAGCTCTTGCATCATGGCGGGGATTTGGTTTCTGAACGGCGTGAAGTTAAATTCCTTCGTTAACGTGGCTGCGATTTCTTCCGCGCTCTTGCCTTCGCGATTCATCGTGCGCACATACTGCTGGACGGCCCCCATCTTGCTGCGAATCTCAGCAACTTGCGCCTTGGTTACCACAGGTCCGTGTCCAGGAATCGCGATATCAAAGTCCATCTTAAGAACTTCGTCGACGGACCTGTCCCAGTCCACCCAATTGCCGCCGTCGGTGTAATTTACAATCGGCGGTAGTACGGGGGTCGTCGTCAATAGGTCGCCGAGCGCGATCACACGATCCGCGGGGAAATACACGGCTGTGTCGCCCCTGGTATGGCCTCGAAATTGATAAATCTGGGCTTCTTTGCCCCCAAGGAATAAGCGAGCCTGGCCGATATAAGTCAGTTCAGGTAGCCACGCCGGATTGGCCGCCAGCGCCAGATTCTCTCGATCGGCGGCCGAAATCATGACTGTGGCACCCATTGCCGCAAGCTGCTGCGCTCCCTCGGCATGATCAGCGTGATTATGGCTCAGGACGACGTACTTGACGGGTTTATCGGTGAGCGACTTTATCTTCGCAACGAGATCGTCGTGAGATCGCGCATATTTCGCGTCCACTAAGATGACGCCCTCGTTCGTAAGGTACACGGTGGCGTTTCCACCCCAATACGTCAACGCATCGCGGCTAACATCGGAATTCTCGATCACATACAGATCGTCTTTGATCTTTTCGAGCTTCGGCGCTGCTGGTGGAGGCCCCGTTCTGGATACCTGAGCGGCCAGATAAACCGGAAGAGCACTGGCCATAAGGACGCCAGCTAAAAGAAATGCGGCAATTGTTCGAAATCTCGCACCAGGCTGCGTCACCATAATCTCCTTACGCTGTTTTCCACGTCACTTGAGAAGTTGCGGGGTGACGCCCGGCAGAAGGCGGTAACGACCCATGTACACTGCCTTCGCCAGAATGTGGCCTTGGATGGCCATCATGACTTTCCTTCGTGCTTCAAAAGCATCATCATCGACTTCGATGCTAGAAGCCGCACCCTATTCGACTCCAACCGAGATCGAAGATTCGATTCTTTCGTTCTCCACGCCATGTGGGGCCGCAAATCCCAGCCCTTGGCGACAAAAAAGAAGAGGATTGATCCAGACCGCTGCCTACTTGCCGGGTTTGGCAGCTTCACCGGCAACAACCTGGTCATAGTCTGTTGCCTCTACCCCGTTGTAGATAAATTCTTCCATGTCGAAATCGTCGGGCAGGCGGTGTAGAACGAACTTGTTCAGCCCGTTCCATTTCCCGGAGTAATACTTCGGGTCATCGACAGTCACGGTCAGTTCGATCGTTTCGTAATCTACTCTGTGCCAGATTTCGTGGACCCGCATTTCGTAACTGTGCGGACGGCCAGCATTGTCCAGCCAGGTCTTGTCGTCCACTCCTACTGTATCCGCCTCGAACGTATAGTCATCGGTCCATCGGCCCACCGAGTAGCCGAAGAATCTTGGTTCGACGTCGTCAATATTGGGAAGCGGGCGCCCATCAGTCCAGATATGGCGCCAAACTTGATCAAATTCGTCGAGTAAAATGACTTGGTTCTTGGGCTGGATGAGCTCAATCACTCTCATCTCGTAAAATAACATCCGTGGGAAACCAGGTGGGCTACCATTATCTACAGGGTCATTTGCGTTCGCGACAGGGACCGCCCTGACTCCAACGCCGGGCTTATTCTTCTTGAGTGCCTCCAGCCCCGCGGCCGTGAATGGAAGCGGATTTTCGACATCGGTCTCATCCGGGTGTCCCGCACTATCATCCTGCATACGTCCTGGGAAGATCGCACGATGTTCGACCGGCCCCCAGGGCTCGACTCCGCCTTCGGCCGTTCCATCCCAAATCCCGGTGAGATCGCGGCGCGGAGCCGGGGCATGACTTTTCTGGCTGGCATAAAACGATTTCACCGGCGGACTATTGTTCCATTTCCTTTTGGCTAGTTCCTGAGCTACTTCCTTCGTTTGGTCATTATTGAAGAAATCAGGCCGGTCATTTTTTTTGACATCTTGAGCGGGTACGGCGGGCACGAAAAAGCATGCAAGCAGTACAATCGCCGACAACATAAGGCACTTCGCCATCAAATGTCCTCCTCGAGCGAACGACACTTGGAGATCCGACCGATAATCGGAGCGCGCTCCTTGCATTTGTGAACCTCAAGATCGTACGGAGATCAGCGCCCTCAATTGTCCAACCGCGTGCTAAGGAATCACTGCGAGAGAACCGACCGGCTATTTAGCTGGTTTCCCCGATCTCGCTGCCTCACCGGCCACAGACTTGTTGTAGTCCTCCGTCTCCACGCCGTTGTAAATAAATTCCTCCATGTCGAAGTCATCGGACAGGCGGTGAAGGACAAGCTTGTTTAGTCCGGTCCATTTCTCGGAATAGTACTTCGGGTCATCGACCGTAACGGTTAACTCGATCTTGTCATAGTCCACTCTGTGCCAAATTTCATGGACACTCATATCGTAGCTGTGCGGCCGACCCACATTGTCGAGCCAGGTCTTATCGTCCACTCCTACCGTATCGGCCTCGAACGTATAGTCATCGGTCCATTTGCCTACCGAGTAGCCGAAGAATCTTGGTTCGACGTCGTTAATATCGGGAAGCGGGCGCCCATCGGTCCAGATATGGCGCCAATGTTGATCGAATTCATCGAGCATAATGATCTGGTTCTTGGTTTGAGTGAGCTCAATCACTCTCAACTCGTAAAAAAGCATCCGTGGGAAACCAGACGGATTGCCATAATCTACAGGGTCATTTGTGTTGGCCACATCGACTGCCCTGACTCCATCGCCCGGCTTATTCTTCTTGAGTGCTTCCAACCCCGCGGCCGTGAATGGAAGCGGGTTTACGACACCGGTCTCATCCGGGTGTCCCGCATCATCATCGGCCCTGCTACCTGGGTAGAGAGCAGGATGTAGAATCGGCCCCTTAAACTGGCCGCCGCCTTCAGCCGTTCCATCCCAAATCCCGGAGAGATCGCGGACAGGAGCCGGGCCATGATTTTTCTGCCCAGAGTAAAACGACTTTACCGGCGGACTATTGTTCCACTTTCTTTTGGCCAGTTCCTCAGCCACTCCCTTTGGCTGATCATTGAGTTGAGCGTGTACGGCGGGCACGAAGAAGCATGCAAGCAGTACGATCGCTGACAACATAGGGCACTTCGCCATCAAAGATCCTTCCTCGAGCGGATCATCCGTCCGGTAACTGTCCGCTAATCCGTCGAGAGCCGCTACGACCGGACGGTTCTGAACCAGCTCTCATTGCTTGGGCACAGTCTCGCCAGTATCGCCGGCATTCTCCGCACCGGGCGGGAACGGCTTTCCATTCAGGATGATGCCACCACGAAACCCGAATCGTCCGATCGGCTGGCCGTTCCTTGCCACACTGCCCATCGTGAGTTCAACTTCATCCCCGGGTTTGAAAGAAAATTTGGTCCAGCCTTGGCGAGTCTGATCGGGCGGGTTACTGGCTTCCACGACCCAATGCTGCACCTGACCGTTTTCATCCTTCGCATCGAACTTCAAATAAACATGCGGATTGGCCCAAACATATTCCGTCACGATTCCCTTGACAGTCGGGTGCTTCGAGACATCAAAGGATGCGTTTCCATGATGTGCCTGCAGCGGAACGCACGCCGCGAACAAACCGACAAACATCACAACAACCGCCCCCACTTTACCGCTCATCGTCTCCTCCTACGATGTGTACTATGCAAAACCCGCTGGTTGTGCATCCCGAGGCCGATACTGTGCGCACGATCATTTTCTGGCCTATTTCCACGATTCCGCTGCTCTCTTCGGCAGGGAGTATGCCCACTGATTGATCTCTATTTCGAGGCCGTCGGGATCGACGATATGAGTGGAATACAACTGGGTCGGTGGAGAGAAATATGGCTCTTCCCTCAGCGAAATGCCATTCTGCTTGAGTCGCGCAATCGTCTTGGTCAAGTCATCGACGACCAAGTGGATGTGCGAGAAAAATGGAGCGGCATTATCCCGCACCGGCATGAAGTCGATGAAGCTGTCGCGGCTCATCTGGAGATAAGGATGATTCGGGTTGTTGATCGTGAAGATCTCCCTGAAACCCATTTTTTCCTCATAGAAGTCCTTCGTTGCTTGATCCTTATAGTTAATCCCGATGACATATAGCCGGTAGCTAGGATAGGTATCCGACCAGGACTCCGTTGCTTTCGTCGTGAGCGATTCGGCACTCAACTCATTCAGCTCCAGTCTAAGGCCAGCAGGGTCATAGACGTTGGCGTTCTTCACATTGCTGGGTTGAGCCGTGCCGGGCTCGGTCACAGTCCCTGGTGTCGTCGAGGTGCGTGCTACCACGGGGATTCCAGCCTGTTTGAGCCGCGTCAGAGGGGCGGTCAAATCATCAACGACCAAATGAACGTGGGTGAAGCTTGGCCGAACGTCGGCCATTGCCGGCTGCATCTCTAGGAAGGTGTCACGGCTCAGCTGATAGTAGGTCGTCGCTCGGCCATCAGGGGTGGTGAATTTAAAGGCCTCCCGCAAGCCCATTTTTTTTCCGTAGAAGTCTTGCGATGCTTGGTAATCCTTTACCGCAATGCCGACGACACTGAGCCTGTAGCCGGTGCTCTTGTGTTCCTGAGCTGGAATTGCTTTCACGCCGAACAAGCCAAAGGCGACTGCTGCGGCGAGCAGCACATGTTTATGCCAATCCGAAGCCGGTGCGCGCATCTGTGTAGCCCTCCCGTCCGCGCTGAGTATCGTTCGATTTCCGTTGTATAACCCTCGAGGCGCGGCCTGCCATTAGAACATAAACTTCATTCCAAACTGGATCTGCCGCGACTTACTATCGGTCGCCCTGATTTGGCCAACGTAGTCACCCCGCGGCCAGCGCGTGTATTCGACAGCGCGTCTGAACATCACTGGTCGCAGCCTGCATGGCGTCCCGTTGGTGACTTGGACGTTCGCATCTGGGGTGGCTCGGCCAGAATAACCCGTCACTGTTCCTAAAATGGCCTCGGTAGTCGTCTGACGTGTTCTGTCTATCACTTTTTCGGTTCGGCCTAACTTAGAGAAATGCAAAGTTTTCTTAATTTCGCGCCCGCAATCTGATCTTGGCTTTTGTCGATCTTCATTGATCGCATACAGAAGTCGAATTTCTCGATGGGCGCCCAAACCATGGTTTGGCGCCCGTATGCGGTGAAGAAAAACCTGGAACGTTCGCGAGAATCAAAAAGCCGGAGTCGGCGTTGATCAGAACAGGTACCTCAGGACAAGCTGGATTACTCTCCCGCCGTCCCCAGTCGTTGAAGTTGAGCCGGTTGTGGAAGCGTCCTCGGTGATATTGCCGAACCTAGAACTGGTCATGAGCGCCGCGCTGTCCCCAGTGGGGGCAATATAGAACCGAGTGCTGTTGGTCACGTTGAAGGCCTCGGCGCGAACCTCGATGCTTTGGCTTTCCTTAATCTTGAATTGTCGCGCGATGGTCTGATCCCACTCCCAGAATCCCGGACTCCTTAGGCTGCCGACCCCCATATTTCCATAGGTGCCAAGAGTCGGCGTTGCGAAGGCAAGGTGGTTGAAATAGGTGGTACACGGCCCTGGTAAGCAGCCTTGTCCCCGGTTGGACGCGGCCGTGTCAGCGAGGACCTGGTTTGGACGTTGCGGTATCGGATAATTCCCGGCATTTTGGTAGAGGCCGTTCTCGGCCACATCGCTTCCAACATTTATAGTGAGAGGCCAGCCGGAATGCGCCGTAACGATGGTAGACAAAGTCCAGCCGGTCAACAGCCGGCGCGCCCAAGTGCCGGAGAACGTCGGAGTATTGAGCACCAGCGTCACGTTTCCCTCGTCCCGAAGGTCTAGTGCTCCGTTGAAACAATCTCCGTAGTCTAACAATCTGTCTACCGGGCCATTATTCTGGTACGGCTGGTGGGGATAGGTGGATTGGATATTGGTGACACCGATCTGCGCAAGCCCGATACAGTGAGACCACGTAAAATTCCCCGACAGGTTCACATTGCCTTTCCGCCAAGTGGCGTTGAGCAGCAGCCCGTTGTAGCGCTGCGTGCCGCCGTCATCAAGTGAGGTCATACTCCCCAGCAAGTTTCCTGCCGACGGATCCGTCAGTTCCAGCACCCGCCGTTGGTTGACATTTTGTGCATTCGTGCAAGGACCTGCTGCCCTCAGACCGTACTGCCCGGCCGCACAGTTTCCTGGGATGTATTGCCCGGGATTTAGATCTACAGCGGTCCACGTGTGCATGATGTGCGTCCCCACGTAGGTGGCTGACGCGAACAAACTCGGCGTCACCTGCCGCTGAATTCCGAGATTCCATGAGTATTGTTCCGTAGTCTTCAGATTCCGAGGGATGGGATAAAAACCTTGATACAGCGGGGAGGTCGGAAATACGGGATTCTTTGGATCAAAGTTATAAGGGAACGGGTTTCCACCAGGGAGGTTCGCGTAGGGATTGTCCAGGCTCCCGAAGTTGTTGATTACCGTCAGGTTGAAAGGCGCCACGGTGGCCGTATTTTGGTGCAGATCTTGACGGATGAAGTCATACGCGAGTCCGGCGCCGCCACGAATTGCCGTCTTTCCGTTTCCAGAAGGATCCCATGCGAATCCGAAACGCGGTTCAAAGTGACCCAATTGGCGATTGAGGCCTGCTTTGCCGGGAAATCCAGGGTCACCGGGATAGGAGAAACCTGGAGGAGCAGTGGGAATGACTGTGCTCCTAGTCCCCGCATAAAATGCGGGCGGACTGAAGTCGTAAACGTCGCCATAGATGAACTGCATCGGAAAGAATGGATTCCAACGGACGCCATAATTCAGTGTGAGTCGTGAAGTGGCTTTCCAGGTGTCGCCGACATATAAGGAATAGAAGGACTGTGTGGTGTTGTTGGGGTTGGGATTGGCCTGATGAAGCACAGTGTATCTCCCCACCAAAAAGTCGCCAAGAGCATCGCCCGTTCCGCCGAGAAACGACGGAACCCCCGCGAAGATGAAGACACCCGGAGCCCAGGCGTACGAGGCCTCATTCAAGATGGCGTGCATCGCGTATCCACCGAAGGCAAGCTGGTGCCGTCCCCGAATTAAGGTCACATCGTCGTTGAGCCCGTAGTTTGTGACCTTTTCCTGCGTCGTCGTGAAGTTAGCGTTAAAACCTATTTGAAAAGCGCCCGGTAGGAGGATGGACATCATACCCGGGGTGTAGCCCCCATAGAAATTCTGGATCCCAACATCCTGGGGAGTAAAAGAGACTGGGAAGGGATTTTTCCCGCCGATATTGTTACCGAAGACGCGGAAAGAATTGACCAGCGAAGAGCTGAACACATACGTGTGGCCCAAGGTCAGCGATTGGGCCATATCGTTAATGCCGACGGAACTGATGGAACCACCAATCCCACCCCCGGTGGTCAGAAGATCGCTCGGATCGAGGTTATAAGGGGTCTGTCTGTCGACCTTGGTTATGAGATAGCGCCCAAAAAGGCTCTGCTTGGAGCTAAGCTGGTAGTCGATCCGCACGGGAACTTGAAAATCTTTCTCATGCAAAGGGTCTCCGGTTTTGACCGTTCCACAGGCGTCGGTCGGCTTAGGTAATTTCGCTGCGATCGCCAGGGCTGCGGGGCTTAGTGGGGCTTTGAGGTGGCCGCTGGCGTTGAACGCTCTAAGGTCGATGGAAGGATCGCAATTGTTCGCTATGTAGGCAGAAAAGTCACCGGTTTCCATCGCTGGGGTGGGAACAAACTCAATCGTGCTTTGCAAATTCTGGCGAATCATCGTGCCCTGGTAGCCCGTAAAGAAAAACAGCTTATCTTTTTTAATCGGGCCGCCGATCACACCGCCGAACTGGTTGCGCTTGAGTCCGTCGCTCCGCTGAGCGAAAAAGTCGTTTCCATTTAAGGCAGCATTGCGGAAGAATTCGAAGGCGTCGCCATGAAACGCATTTGCGCCGGACTTGGTCACCGCATTCACCGAGGCTGCTGCGTGTCCGCCGCCCGCTGCGTCCTGGGAACTGGTGACGATTCTGAACTCCTGAAGCGCATCTGGAAATGGAAGCGGCATGTTCGTCCCATCATACGTATCCAAATGCGACGCCCCATCCAGGTTGTACTGGACGCCGAAACTCAATCCGCCGGCAACGGAGATGTTCACACCGCCGGGCATGTTATATCCGGGCGATGTACCTGTCTGTACAGACAAACCGCTCAGCGGGATCAGATCGGTAACGTTCCGCCCGTTAAGCGGCAATTCCAATATCTTCTGGGTGTCGACCAGCGTCGTAGCGACACCCATGCTAGTAGTTTCCACCTGGACCGCGTTGGCTTCCACGCTAACCGTTTGCGCCACAGCTCCGACCTGGAGCGTAACGTTGACCGTCGGAGCGCTGCTCACCGTCAAAACGATGCCGCTTTCTTGCGCTGTGGTGAAGCCAGTCTTGCTTACCTCAATTATGTACGGTCCGAGTGGAAGGTCGGTCAGCACGTAACTGCCGTCCGCCTGGGTGGTAGTTGTCCTCGTCTGACCTTTGTCGGTTTGCGTTGCCTTTACTTGTGCGTCGGGAACGAAGGCACCACTGGTGTCTTGAACTGTTCCGTGAATCTGTGCTGTGGCTTGTCCCCACGCGGAGGCCGCGTTCATTACACACAGTAGGGTCAGAATTACTGCAAACTTCAATGGGCTCACCCCGGTCCTCATTTGACTTCCTCCGATTTTGAATTGACTAAGCCGACCTAAATTCAGACACGCTGCTGCAATCGGTTGGTGTGCATTTATCACTTTTTGGGTTCGGCTCGATCTGGAGAAATGCAAAGTTTTGTTAACGACCGGCTGCGGAACCGCAGGTTGCCTTTACACTTCGGCCTGCGGCGCACCTAAACCCAGTTTAGAAGGAAGACGCGATGAGGAAATCTAGCTACTTGGTGCTGGCGTTTGTGGTGGTTTTCTTTGTGTATTGGGCCACTCCGAATCCTCTAGCAGGGCAGGCACAACAAAGCGGCACTCTCGTTATTGATGGAGGTACGTTGATTGATGGAAATGGAGGTGCCCCAGTCCGTGACGTCCAGATCGTCGTTCAAGCCAACCACATTACTAAGATTGGGAAAAAGGGTGATGCCCATTCCCCGGACGCGCAGGTTCTGCAGGCGGACGGGAAGTTCATCGTGCCCGGTCTCTGGGATTCGCAGCTAAATTTCTATTCGTATCAGGGAGAAGCACTCATGAACTCCGGGGTGACTTCGTTCATCGGTATCGGAGATGACGGTGAAGCCGGCGTGTTCATGCACGAAGGTATTCTCAAGGGGCGAATCCTCGCCCCGCGCCCATTCGACGCACCGGTACATTTTCAAGAATTCGCGAATTTGAACGGTCTCGAATCACCGTACCAGCAGTTGCACGTGCTGACGACGCCTGACGAGGCGCGGGAATGGACGCGCCGGATTATCGCGCTTGGTGCGGATATCGTTTCCTTCCAGAACGGGCGCGCACCCAATGATGTCGTGCGGGCTGCTTTCGAGGAAGCCCACAAAGCTGGCAAGGCAACCATCATTCGCTCCGGCGGGCCAGAAATTCTAACCAAAAAGGCCGCAGATCTCGGCGCCGATATCATCCCGCATTCTCTAGGCGTGGCCATCGAAGTAGCCAGCGGTAAGATGCCGCCGCTACCGCCAATCATCCGTCAGGTCGTTAAGCCAGGGGAGGTCGCAGGTATGCCTCCAGGAGTTCAGCAACCGGATGAACTGGAAATCAGGTCATGGATGGACGAAGCCAAAGTGCCGGGCGAGATTAAATATCTCGTCGATCACCACGTTAATCTTGTGCCGACATTCATCGAAAAGGCTATGGGCTTACAGTCCGGCTGGCAGCGGTTCGAGGAAGAGGACCGTTTGACGTTGGGCAACGAAGCGCTGCAAGTCTACTATCCGGAGGAAAGACGGCTGACCTTACTTGCTAACTACGCTGATCCACTGCACCTCCGACCGCGGAACCACGATGTGCATGAAAAGGGTTACAGAAACGCTCTGCTGTTTCACAAGATGTACATCGATGCGGGCGGCCATGTTCTCGCAGGCACGGACGGCGGTAATAATGCTTTCCCCGGCCCAGGACTCCATCATGAATTGGAAATCCTGGCGAACGATGCAAAATTCACACCGATGCAGGTCATCCAGGCGACAACAAAATGGCCCGCTGAGGCTGTTAAGCATGAAAAAGAAGTCGGAACCGTAGAAGTCGGCAAGTACGCCGACATGGTGATTCTCAATGCCGACCCATTGCAGGATATTCAGAACCTGAAGAAGATCGCGAAGGTCATCTACAACGGCAAGCCCCTCGATGGCAAATACCATCCCTGGTATAACGCTTCGAATCCCTTCGGCGGGTCCGGCTTCGCGGGCCTTCCTCCCATAGAGAATCTAGGGTTCACGCTGATCGTCAAGACGGCGAATTACCGCGAGGGTCGCGTCGCAGGTGTCGCTCCGGGCAGGTTGCCGCAACCCGGAATCGAATCCATCGATACGCAGCGCCACGATTTCGACGACGATCAAATGTCCAAGGTGGCTGTGCGCGAGGGCGGTCCGACGCTGCGGCTCAAGATCACGGGCTTCAATTTCTTCGATCGCACACAGGTGTATTTCGACAACATGCCAATTCCTTATGAACTGAGGGGCATCACCGAGATCGATGCAATCATTGATGAAGCCTACTTGCGAAAACCAGGTCGCTACTCAATCCAGGTCAAGAATCCGCCACCGGCGGCTAATCTGAACTGGGGCGATGGAACCTCAAACACCGCGTGGCTGCTCGTGTCTTATAAGGATTCGCTGCCCAAAAAGGTCTCTCAGGCGCGGCGATGAAGCGATAGCTGGCCTCGTTTGCCATTGGCAGCCCAGGATATAATAGGCGGGAGAATGAAGGGGACGAGCGTCACTGATGCCCAGATCGCTTCTTCTCATCGACGACGATCCTCGTCGCATGATTTTCGCGTGGATTCCGCTCACGACGGGGGAAATGGTCTCGCGCTCGCCCTCCAGCGCCGATATGACCTAATTCTCCTCGACGTGATGCTGCCGGTTCTGGATGGAATCGAAGTGCTCAAGCACATCCGGCGGCGAAGCACGGTCCCCGTCATTATGTTGACTGCAAGAAGGTCGGAGCAGGACCGCATTTCCGGCTTAGAGGCTGGAGCCGACGATTATTTGCCGAAGCCTTTTGGTCCTCATGAACTGCTCGCCAGAGTCCGGGCGGTGTTACGTCGAAGCGAGAGGACGACGGACCCCCTGCCTGTGGTTGAAATCGGAGATTTCAAGCTTAACGTAACCAACCGCGAGGTGATCAAGCGAGGCGAACGCATTCCTCTCACCTCCTTTGAATTCGATATTCTGGATACCTTGATGCGATCGGCTGGGCGGATCGTCTCGCACGACGAGCTCGCGGCCGTGCTTTACAATCGAGAAGCCACCGCATACGAAAGAAGCATCACCGTGCACATCAGCCGGCTTCGTAAAAAACTCGACAACGGCGGCGAGACGTTGATTCGGTCGGTCCGGGGCGTCGGTTATCGGTTTGTCCCCAGCGAAGAAAAAGAGCATCGAAGATGAGATCTGTTTACAGCCGCATTCTGCTATGTACCTTCGGCATTCTCCTCTTTGCTGTAGGTTCGTTAATACTGATCGTAAGAGCGGACACCTTTCCAAAATTCCAGGACTTGAAGAATGTAATTGATCAGCAATTTCTCCAAGCGATGGATGCATATAACAGCGGGGGAGCAACCTCACTGTCTCACTACATTGACGCTATGCAATCGGCCTACCCAAGCACGCAACGCTATCTGCTTGACGGTCGGGGCCACGATCTTGTCTCGGGCGAGAACCGTTTGGGCCTCTGGAATAAGGGTAGAAGTCTTTGGGGACGCTTCGGCCTGGGCCCAATGGTACTTACACGGTCATCGCCGAACGGCAAATATTTGTTCATTTTCATCCCCGCCACCTTATCTTTTTTTGAGCCTCTACTTTTGCTCTATTTACCCGTTTTGGCCATAGTGGCTTTACTACTGTGGGTATTGACACTCCACTTTGTCTCGCCTTTGAAGCAACTGCTAACCACAGTGCAGCGCTTTGGCGCCGGAGACTTAGGCGTGCGTCTGGAATCCAACCGCTGGGACGTAATTGGCGATCTTGCGCGCGCGTTCGACGACATGGCTGCTCGAATCCAAACGCTCTTGACCGCCGAACATCGTTTGCTTCAAGACATATCACATGAACTGAGATCGCCCTTAGCGCGGCTAAGCTTTGCCGCCGAATTGGCGCGAACTTCGTCCGATCGTGAGATGGCCGCGGCGCGATTGAATAAGGAGATCCATCGTCTAGCAAATCTTGTTGAGGGTCTTCTCCAAGTGACTCAGGCGGAAGGTGATCTCAGTTCTCACAAGCTGGAACCTGTGATCCTCGATGCAATTCTTAGCGAAGTTGTGGACGATTGCACGCTCGAGGCAAATGCCCGCGGGTGCCAATTGAGACTTTGCGGATCTACCAAAGTGCTTTTGCGTGGCGACCAGGAACTCCTGCGGCGTGCTGTAGAAAATATCGTTCGCAATGCGATCCGCCATGCCCCGAGTGATAGTCATATAGAGCTTCGAATCGACAGTACAGAAGCAAAGGCATTGCTATCCATTCGCGACTTCGGTCCTGGCGTTCCGCCCGAAGCGCTGGCAAATATCTTTAAGCCTTTTTACCGTGTGGATGAGGCAAGAGACTCATCGAAAGGAGGAATTGGACTCGGCTTAGCCATAGCGCAGAGGGCCATCCGAATTCATCACGGTACGATTTGGGCCGAAAACGCCAGCCCGGGGCTGCGCGTTTTCATCGATTTGCCTCTTGAGACCAGCGTGGCTGCCAGCAATAACTAACCGCAATTGATTTTGACACCACCCTAAGTCTTTGGAAATTGCAAAGTCACTGGGCCGCAGTGGCTGCACTCGCGGGCTTGGCGAATTTGGCAGTGTCGATCGGTAGATTGTCCTGAACTTTCAAAACGCGTAGGGTCGAGGTGGTACCCAATTCGGTGCGCGCACTCGCGGGATACATGGTGATGCGATAAGGAAATTTCGCCCCACTGCCCGTGTCTCGATAGTCTGTGTAATTCACCTGGAAGGGACTGTTACCAACTGCGGTCGACAGGACGCTTTCTCTTCGCAGTAGCAAGCCAGTCAATGTATCGAAGTAGAGGCGCTCCGGGGGTTCGCCTTGCGGGGTGCCAACCACAACGTACGTATCGTGGTCGTTGATTCGCTCAACGCCTCGCACTTCGAGCTTGGCATATTCCTGTTTCAGGTCGAGGGGCTCATAGAAGTCTGCGTTGCGTCGGGCGCGCATTTGGTCGATCTTGAGCGCCTCGGTCACACGACCTCGGACATCTTGCGCCCAAGCCGCCTTACCGTCGAAGCCGTTGGAGAGTGCAAACCCCGGCGTGCGGTGGACTTCAAGGACCAAATTCGGGGCTTTCAGGTCCCGCTCAATTGTAGCGGGCATTGGCACCGTGCCGCCCGGACCTGTCGGCAGTTCTTCCGTACCGGTAATGACACGAGTCGTAATTTGTCGGATGGCTTGCTCGCCACCCAGTGCCTCGATGTACTTCGCCAGGATTTGATCCACCGACGGCAAGGTAATCTTCGAACTCTCCTCCGGTTCGCTCAGCGGCAGGATCGGCGTATTAAGGGGAATAGGGCTGCCACGATGGCATGTGTAGCAAGTCACGGTTTGCTCGCCGCCGAATGAGTTTTTATTGAGTTCGATCACCATCTTCATCATCTTACGAGCGGTTTCCTTCAGCTCCTTAGTATCTGCCGCGCGATCTTTCTCTTCGTGACAGTCTTCGCAGTCCAGTCCGAGGTCGCCTTTAATGAGGTGCATAGTCTGATTCAACTGTTCGGCGGGAGTTCCCTTGAGCACCTGGATATTCTTGAAGAATTGGTCGGCAGTTTTTCCTTCTAGCACGGGCGGCGCGCCCTGCGCATGAACAATCAGTACGGCGGAGAGGGCGATTCCCGACAGGGTTGTGGCCCTTCGAACGGAAAGCAGTTTGCTATGCATCGACCGTCGTCCTCGCTGGATCATTGATTTAGGCGTGCTCGTTGTGCTCACATTGAGAAGTACCCCTCGCCATCACAATCGGGATGGGCCTTCAGACCACACTTCTAAGATATTGCTCCGAACTGACCAACGGGCGTCTGTCTACCACTTTTCCGCTTCGGCTTGACCTGGAGAAATGTAAAGTTTTATTAACGACTAGGCACCCGACCGTAAAGCGGCGCCGTGGTGTGCAAGCAGTGGAGCCGAAAATAAAGCAAGAGCAAATGCAATGTTTCGAAGCAGAGGAGTGATTGAGACAACGAAAACTTCCACTATGAGGCGAACTGTCACGCAAATGGCTCTGGGTCAACCCGCACTGTTTCCTCAAGTTCGATGTGAAGGATGCCACCGGCAATGTCGTTCATTGGGCTGCCGAGGTTGCCAATCCTTCCGACATGACCAACAGGGGCTGGAGCAAGGAATCCTTCCGAGCAGGCGAAGCGGTTACGGTTGTTTTGTATCCCGTGAAAAATGGTGCCCAGGTCGGACGTCTCATTCAAGTTGAACTGTCCAGTGGCCAAGTTCTCAAGGAACTCAATACCCCCGCTAAGTAACGCCTACATCAACTACAAGCACCCAGAAGCAAAGGATTAACTCAAATCGAAAATTCTGCGCAGTCCAACGAGAGTGCAAAGCGAATCTATATTAGAGCTCGAATTTTGGGTTTTTTTTGTTTCGCTGGTTGCCGCTTGATCCAGGTGTCACTCGAGCCGCCGAACTCTAATGATTAAAGAACCGGATCAATTTCCCTCCCCAGAAACTTGCTTGTTAGGCCGCGACCGGTATTGGGGTGACTTTGTATCCCAGCTTGGCGGCTTTCCACTTGAGCTGCTGAACCTGGAGTTGGCGGTGTTTAAGTTCGTAGAAGGCCGCTCCTTGGTCCACGTATTTCATCCCGTAGCGCAGCATGCGGTAGACCAAGCGGGCCAGCTTGGCCGCCATGGCCTTGATAGCGATGGGAGCTCCTAATCTAGTTCTGAGTCGACGGAACTGCGCTCCCAGATAGGTTTTGCTTAGCCGTAAGGTGCTGGCGGCCATCTTCAAGGCGATACTGATGGGATTATTGGTGGGCAGCCGGCCTTTGCCAATAACCTTGGCCCCGCTGATGCGATTGTCCGGACACAGCCGTAGCCAGGAAACAAAATGGTCCTCCGTTTTCCACTTGCTCATATCCCAACCCGCTTCGCTAATGATGGTCGTCGCGGTCATGACATCGATGCCGTCGATGCGAGTTAGGTCCGTACCGATCATGCGGAACAACCGTTCGCGCAAGTCGAACTGCGGCGCATTCCCTTTCTTCTTCTTCCTGAGCCGCTCCTTTCGCTTCTCTTCCGGCACAGGGGCACCCTGGCTGCGATCCTCTCTCTGCTGGAGATACTGGTGGAGCTGGCGATTTCTGGCAAAAGTCGTAGCCATCCTGCTCCTGCTGCAGCACAAACAGTAAATCTGGTTGCCAGTTGCCTTCCAGACTCCGCGCAATCTGCTCCTCACTCGCCTTCACCCGACAATCCCGAAACGCGGCCAGCTTATGAGGATCGCGTTCGCCTCCCAGAATGGCCTTGATAATGGCCTGTCCGGTTGCTCCGCTCAGATCGCTCAACACGTTGGCCAACTGCAGATTCATCTGGAATGTTATGTGGAACATTCCAGATGGAGGACTAAACCGCTAATGCGGTAGTGGTGGCGCTGCAATCGTGTCGGCTTATCCGGTCATG
>QHYS01000190.1 GCA_003223325.1 Acidobacteriota bacterium | reverse complement strand
ATACCGCCGATTTGAGATTCCCGGCGATGGACGCAACGTACTAGTAAACGTCCGCTTCCAGCGACGCCGGGCAGCGAACCCTGACACCTTTACCGCCTTGAGCCACGCTAGGAGGCTCGTCTACAAAGGTGTCGAAGCTATGGCGTCGAATTTCCGTCTGCAATACTCGAAGCACTTCTGACTTTTTCATTCGCCTGAACTCCGAACTCCAGGTCTCCTTTGCGTGACTGCGTTAATTCGTAGACTTGATCGTACGTGTAGTTCGAGGTCACGTTGTCCAGCCAGTCCGTCTTGGATCGGGTACCAGGGGTTAGTAATCTATCGGCTCGCGCCTACCACTTTCCGCGCTCTGCGTTACATTTCGTGACCGAAGCCCGACGAGCAGCTTTCGATCATCACGCAAACAATCCATCTTTCCACGTTCCATGCGTTGGCTGCGGGGGTGGCGAGTGAAGACCTTGGTGGGTGGAGTCTGATCATAAGCAGCCAACTCCGCATGATCGCAGCAGTCCCCGAAATTGGTGCCGGGTGTATCAGAGGATTTCAGTTTGCGGCAATAGCAGTGGATGACTGGCATTTGGGGGTTAAGCACATTGCGTGCTCTCCAATTCCTCATGAATCGGTTGGGACGGTACATTGTTAATCGGTACTTACCAGGCCATCAAGTGGAGGACCCGATGTATACCGACGAGCTGGTTCCCGCGGTTGCGAGGCAGTTGCTGGACGGTCTTCTGGCACTGAAGAAAGGTGATTTTTCCGTGCGGATGCCTTCCCATCTCATCGGCATCGATGGAAAGATCGCGGACTGCTTTAATGAAGTTAGCGAACTGAACCAGCGAATGGCGGACGAACTGAAACGCATTCGCTCGGTCGTGGGGAACGAGGGCAAGCTCTCGCAGCGAGCGGATCTCGGCGACGTGCGCGGGGCCTGGCACGAGTCGATCGACTGCGTCAACGACTTGATCTCGGATCTCGTTCATCCCACGTTTGAAACGGCGCGCGTCATCGGCGCAGTGGCGAACGGCGACCTGTCGCAGATGATGGCGCTTGCAGGCGACGGGCGACCGTTGCAGGGCGAGTTTCTCAAGACTGCGACCACAGTCAATACGATGGTCGACCAGCTGGGCTCGTTCGCGTCGGAGGTCACGCGTGTGGCTCGCGAGGTCGGAACCGAAGGGAAGCTGGGAGGACAGGCGCTCGTGAAAGGCGTCGCGGGGACGTGGAAGGATCTCACCGACAGTGTCAATCTGATGGCGGGCAATCTGACCGGCCAGGTCCGCAATATCGCTGAAGTGACGACCGCTGTCGCCACCGGCGACCTCACTAAGAAAATTACGGTCGACGTCAAAGGCGAGTTCCTCGAGCTGAAGGCCACCATCAATACGATGGTGGACCAACTGCGGTCCTTCGCCTCGGAGGTGACGCGCGTTGCGCGGGAGGTGGGGACGGAAGGGAAGCTAGGCGGCCAAGCCGACGTGAAGGGCGTGGCGGGCACCTGGAAAGATTTGACCGACAGCGTAAACTCGATGGCGGGAAACCTCACGGCACAGGTACGGAACATCGCCGATGTCACGACCGCCGTGGCCAAAGGCGACCTCTCGAAGAAGATCACCGTCGACGTGCGCGGCGAGATCCTGGAGCTCAAGAACACCATTAACACGATGGTTGATCAGCTGCGGTCGTTCGCCTCGGAAGTCACCCGCGTCGCCCGCGAGGTGGGCACCGAAGGGAAGCTTGGCGGCCAAGCCAACGTTCAAGGGGTGGCCGGCACGTGGAAGGACCTGACTGATAGCGTGAATTTCATGGCTGGCAACCTCACCGCCCAGGTGCGGAACATCGCCGAGGTCACCAAAGCCGTGGCCAACGGCGATCTGTCGAAGCAGATCACCGTCGATGTCAAGGGCGAGATCTTGGAGCTGAAGAACACGATCAATACGATGGTCGATCAGTTGAGCTCCTTCGCTGCGGAGGTGACACGTGTTGTCCGCGAGGTTGGCACCGAAGGGCGACTCGGGGGACAGGCGGACGTTCAGGGGGTAGCTGGGACTTGGAAGGACCTGACGGACAGCGTCAACGTGATGGGCGGCAACCTGACGGCCCAGGTCCGGAATATCGCGGAAGTAACGACCGCGGTTGCGAAGGGGGATCTCTCGAAGAAGATAACGGTCGCCGTGCGCGGCGAGATCCTGGAGCTGAAGAACACCATCAACACGATGGTCGATCAGCTGGGCTCCTTTGCGGCCGAGGTGACACGTGTCGCTCGCGAGGTGGGGACAGACGGCCGCTTGGGCGGCCAAGCTGACGTGAAGGGCGTGGCGGGAACATGGAAAGACTTGACCGACAGCGTGAACTCGATGGCCGGCAACCTCACAGCGCAGGTCCGGAACATCGCGGCGGTCACGACGGCCGTGGCCAATGGCGACCTGTCGAAGAAGATCACCGTCGATGTGCGTGGCGAAATCCTGGAGCTCAAGAACACCGTGAACACGATGGTGGATCAACTGAGTTCGTTTGAGGTGGGCACGGAGGGCAGCCTCGGCGGGCAGGCGAACGTGAAGGGCGTCTCGGGGACCTGGAAGGACCTGACCGACTCGGTGAACGGCCTCTCGTCCTCGCTGACGACTCAGGTGCGCAACATCGCCGACGTCACGACCGCCGTCGCGAACGGCGATCTGTCGCGCAAGATCACTGTCGACGTGCGCGGCGAGATTCTGGAGCTGAAGACCACCATCAACACGATGGTCGATCAGTTGAGCTCGTTTGCGTCGGAAGTCACGCGCGTCGCCCGCGAGGTCGGCACCGAGGGGAAACTCGGCGGACAGGCCGAGGTTCGTGACGTGGCGGGCACTTGGAAGGACTTGACCGACAGCGTGAATTTTATGGCCGGCAACCTGACGGCACAGGTGCGGAACATCGCTCACGTCACCAAGGCGGTGGCCAGCGGCGATCTCTCAAAGAAGGTCACCGTCGATGTCAAGGGCGAAATCCTTGAACTGAAGGACACTGTCAACACCATGGTGGACCAATTGAGTTCGTTTGCCGCCGAAGTCACCCGCGTCGCGCGCGAGGTTGGCACCGAAGGGAATCTCGGCGGACAGGCTCACGTGCAGGGCGTGTCGGGGGTCTGGAAAGATTTGACTGACAACGTGAACTTCATGGCGAGCAATCTCACCAGTCAGGTCCGCGGCATTGCGCGGGTCGTTACGGCAGTTGCCGGCGGCGCTCTTAACCGGAAGTTGACGGTCGAAGCGAAGGGCGAGATCGCCGCGCTGTCCGACACGATCAACAGCATGATCGACACGCTGGCCACGTTCGCTGACCAGGTGACCACGGTGGCACGGGAAGTCGGCGTTGAAGGGAAGCTCGGAGGCCAGGCCAGCGTGCCGAGCGCCGCCGGGACCTGGAAGGCCCTGACGGACAACGTGAATCAGCTGGCCCAAAATCTAACGACGCAGGTCCG
>QHYS01000192.1:1488-2012 GCA_003223325.1 Acidobacteriota bacterium | reverse complement strand
CACCATGACACGTCCTCCCGGAGTGACGCGCAATACAGGTCGCGCTCCGGGAACTGTGCAACTCGACATGCGGTTTTCCAAGGTGTTCAGCCTCCAGCGCGCTTTTGCCGCCGAGCATCGTCATTCGAGACGCAGCATGGAGTTGAGTGTGGACGCGTTCAACGCCATTAACCACACAAACGTTACCGGAATTATCGGCGTGGTGAGTTCTCCGCTCTTCGGTCAAGCCGATGCGGCAAGCCCGGCAAGAACGATCCAGCTTTCCGCGAAATATAGCTTTTGAATTTTCACGAGGAAGGATTTCAGAGAAACTCCGGTATCTGGCAAGCTTCAGCCCTTTCGTATCTCAATGGTTAGCGCCAACAGGTTTTGCGCGCATTCTCAATTTCCAGCCGCGGTGGTGATGGATGACTAGGACAGCTTCTTCGAATAAATCGTGCTTGCATGAGCAATCGTCCCATTCTGGAATTCAGGCTTTCCTGAACGGCAGAGCAAGCTGCGCCGCGAATCACACCACGAGATTA
>QHYS01000192.1:0-1462 GCA_003223325.1 Acidobacteriota bacterium | reverse complement strand
TCGAATGCGGCGTTGTAGAACTACGAACCAGTTTAGTGGGAGCGCGAACATGGCGGTGAGAATTATTCCAATCGGCGCTCCTGCTGAAGCGTCAGCTCCTGGGTCGGAAATTGTCTTGAAACTTACTCCCGCCCCAGAAGAGGTTTCCAATGCTTCGCGCGCTACTTTGGGAGGGAAATTTCTTTGGGTCTGCCGGGAGAAACTCTATGTTCGGGGCGTAACCTACGGAACATTTCGGCCAGGCATAGATGGCGGCGCGTTTCCTTCACCGAGAGTGGTTGAACAAGATTTCTCTCAGATGTCTGTAAACGGCGTGAATGCCATTCGAACCTACACTGCCCCGCCACACTGGCTTTTGGAAATTGCTCACAAGTGTAGCTTGCGCGTTCTGGTGGGGTTGCAAGCAGAACGTCACTACACGTTTCTGCACCAGAAAAAAATTGTTCGCGAGATCAGAAAGCAGGTTAGAGACGGAGCGCGAGCGTGCTCCGGCCATCCCGCGGTTCTAGGCTATCTTGTTGCCAACGAGATCCCCGCATCCATCGTCCGTTGGCACGGGGCTAACGCTGTAGAGAAATTTCTAAAGCAGTTGTGGGACGAAGTGAAGGAAGAGGATCCCGACGCGCTGGTCTCCTACGCAAATTACCCATCGACGGAGTATTTGGATTTGTCTTTTCTCGATTTGATTTGTTTCAACATTTTTCTCGAGTCCCAGGCGGGCTATGAGGCCTATCTCGCGCGCCTCCAGAACCTCGCCGGCAATCGTCCACTGCTGGTAACGGAAATTGGACTCGACAGCCACAGGAATGGAGAGAAGGCGCAGGCTGCTTGCCTGGACTGGCAGATACGGAAGGCGTTCACTGCAGGGTGTGCAGGGGCATTTGTTTATGCCTGGACCGACGAATGGTGCAGAGGTGGTGAGGACGTCACCGACTGGGATTTTGGTCTGACCAGCCGGACAAGAGAGCCGAAACGGGCGCTCGGCGTTGTTCGAAAAGCGTTCGAGGAGGTTCCGTTCGCCGCCAAAGATGCATGGCCGAAAATATCAGTCGTGGTGTGCACTTTTAACGGGAGCCGCACCATTTGTGATTGTTTGGAAGGCATCGGAAAACTCCGCTATCCCAACTACGAGACTATCGTGATTGATGATGGCTCAACGGATGGCGCTGGTGATATTGCCGCCGAGTACGACGTCCGCTTGATCCGCACAGAAAACCAGGGTCTGAGCGCGGCCCGAAATTTGGGATGGCAATCAGCAACCGGAGAGATCGTGGCTTACATTGATGACGATGCCCGCCCCGATCCGGATTGGTTGACATATCTCGCCGCGGCATTCCTCAAGGAAGATTACGCTGGTGTCGGCGGGCCGAACATTCCAGTTCCGGACGACGGAGAGACCGCGAGTTGTGTCGCGGGTTCTCCGGGGGGGCCGGCTCATGTGCTCCTTTCTGATTGCGAAGCA
>QHYS01000191.1 GCA_003223325.1 Acidobacteriota bacterium | reverse complement strand
TTCTGCATGTCAGCTGGGTTGGGACTCTGAATCACGAGGGCCTCCAAGATAAAGCTGCGGGGGAACCCGAGTCTATTGTCCATGCCGAATCTCAGAAATGAAATCCGCGAAACGGACTTCAACTTCCGCGCGTGTTAGCAGCTCTGTGCTTTGGCGGCTCGTCGAATAAGCGCTATCCCCTCGCTCAAATTTTGCCTCGTGCCTGTAAGCCACGACCGGATTTCCCACCGCTTCCGTTGTAAAGGTCAGCGTTCCGCCACCGAGTTCCTTCGACCATGTGTCAACGGTTGGCACTCGTTCTTCTCACTTTCATTACATCTGAGTTCGCCGCGGAGCTCGGATGACCGGCAGCCAACAGGGCCGCCTTGCTCTCTACAAATGCAGCAGCCGCATCGCGTTTCCCTTCAAGATGCGGTCGCGATCCACGGCCTGGAAGTTGAACTGTTCGACAACCGCGCTCGGATACTCGATGTCTTTGGCGTTGAAGCTGTCGGTGCCCACCACGATTCGATCGGCTCCCACGAGATCGATCAGGAAACGCAATCCTTCCGGACGGTAGGTGAGGTAGTCGTAATGGAATCGCCGCAGGTATTCCTTGAACGTGTGTGGGGGTGTGGTCCTCCCCGCATTGGCTCCCATGTGATACATGAAGTGTTCCACGCGTCCCGCACAGTAGGGAAACGCGCCGCCCGCATGCGGCAACACAATCTCAAGCTTCGGATATTTGTCCAATGTGCCGCTGCCGATGAATTTCGCTCCTAGAATCGCGTGGGTGAACGCGGCATCCAGGCCTGGACCGGCTGGCCGCTTGCCGAACGGGTCCGTGTTCATATTGTGAAAAACCAGCGGGTAGCCCAGCTCCTCGCACCGGGCCAGGACGGGAGCAAACTCCGGCTCAAACACGTAGTCGCGACCACCGATTGTATCCCCCAGATTGACTGCGCGCATGCCGGGCTTGCCGGCCATACGGTCCAGCTCTTTCATGCATAGGCCCGCATCGGTGATGCGGCAACTCTATAGCGGCCACAAACCGATCGGGATATCTGGCATGAGCTTCGAGAGCAGCATCATTGACGATCTGTGCGAGGTTTGCGCCCTGCTCGGGCATCACCAACTGCCATACCGCATCTCCGGACAGGGCCAACAGGTGCATTTGCACTCCGTGCTCGTCCATCCAGTTGCGCCGCTGGTCCAAGTCGGCCTCCAGCGGATTGATATTCGCAACCGGTTTGCCAAGATCAACCAAGGCTTTCGTATAAGTGGGCGGCAACCAATGTGTATGCAGATCAATCGAGACGGGCCGGTTGGGTTTGGGGCTCGCAGGCCGCGCCGCCCACCAGGGCTGCAGGTCCCTCTGCTGCGCCGGTTCTGGTGACGGTACGGGTACCGCGCCCGCTTTCGGCGCCGCGATTGCTGCGGTCACCGCTGCGCCCGCCTTAATGAACTCGCGCCGCACGATCCTAGATTTTCGCAAAGGCGCTTCCGAATTTTTCATCTCCATTCTCCTGAAGACTCGGTCATGACGTGACCGAAAGTGATCGTTCCTCTGTTCCGCACCAATATTGGGATCGGTCAAGAGTTTTGCCAACTCTTTGCCAAGATCGGCTGACTTGCGCGAGAGCATTCTCACCAGCGCTGAACAAGCCGGACGCCCTGAGCCTCTCGGCCTCGTTCGTCAGGAGCGTTTTTCGCCGCCAGCATGCACCTATGATGGTGTAATGTCCAGCGACAACATGATGTCTGTGACGTGGGTACCCCTCCCCCTCGCCCCATCTCGCGGAGCACCGCCTGATCGCTCGAGCCATGCCGCCGCCAGCCCGCCTCAGCGCGCGTTTCCTTCCAGGGCTATACTCTCGAACTGCTACAGTCAGGTCAGAACGGCGGTGTTATGTGGCGCTCGTTCGGCAAGAACGTCCGATAGGAGGAGCGAGGGCTTTATCCCCGTTCACTCAAAGGAGTAACCATGAGAATTCTAGTCATTGGATTGAGCAGCATTATATTGGTCGCTGGGACTTCCCTCCCTTACGCAAAGGGCCCCAGCAATCCACGGCCGACTCTCGCAAGCGAAGCAGACTTCCTCGGCGCGATGAAGGAGCTATCGAACTGGGGACGATGGGGAGATGACGACGAACTTGGCGCTGCCAATCTCATCACGCCCGCGAAACGGAAGGTGGCCCTCGCTTTGGCAAAGGAGGGTCTGACGATTTCACTGGCGCACGATGTCGTTCAGGGAAAAGCTGCGGATGCACCGAACATCCTGGAGCGTGTTCTCGGCAACGTCAGTCCGACAGGAACCACCGATACATATCGATATACGGGGACGTATCATGGCGTCATTCACAGCCATTTGGATGCAGTGGACTGTCACATCATGGTGGACGGCAAGGGCTACAACGGCCGGTCGATGGAGGACATCAAGGCCGAGGGCGGTTGCCCGAAAGGGAATATCGATGCTTTGAAGGACGGCGTTGTTACCCGAGCCGTCCTGTTCGATGCGACGCGCCTGCCGGGAAAAGCCACTCCCCAAGGGTGGCTCGATCCGGGAACGGCCATCCATAGGGAAGATCTCGAGGCCCTGGAAAAGTTGGAGCGCGTGAAAGTGTCCGCTGGCGACGTCATACTTCTCTATACCGGCCGTTGGAAGCGGCGCGCCGCGCTGGGTCCTTGGCCCAATACCATGGGTTTCGCCGGTTATCACGCCGATGTCGCTTACTTCATAAAGGAACGCGGCGTTTCATTTATCGGATGCGATGGACCCAACGACGTCTCACCTACAGGCCTTCCACCGTCGGTCACGAACCCGCTACATCGACTGGCGCTTGTCGCCATGGGCGTGAGCATCTTTGACAATCTCGATTTCGAAAGAGCCATCGAGCAGGCGAGGCGGCTGAATCGTTACGAGTTCCTGTTCATGGCTGCACCGCTGCGGATCGACAAGGGGACAGGATCGCCGCTAAATCCGCTGGCCATCTTCTGAACTGGCAAAACGAGTCGGATCCAAAGGTTCGCTCGCTGGTAGTGCTGACAGGATTCGTCGCCTCCCCCTATGAACCAGCGGAGCGCTTTTTTTGAAATTGGGTTATCTTCTTCACCATCAACGACGAAAGCGATAGGGGGGTTCCGCAAGCTTTGAAGTACGATAATCGCAGGTATTTTTGACGCCCGGAACGTTCCTTGAAAGCAACTATTTCCGAACGGAAGAGCCCCAGCGAAGGGGGGCGCAAAAAAGCCCCTACCGCTAGCTCACCCGGCACTCGGTCCGAGAGCCAACTCGTAGACCCCGCCTTCGACCAATCTGGGATTGGAATGGCACTTGTTGGATTGGATGGTGACTGGATACGCGTCAATCCCGCACTGTGCCGAATCCTCGGCTATTCCGAGAAGGAGCTGCTTGCCACGAATTTCCAGGACATCCCACGTCCGGATGACTTGGGGACCGACCCTAACTTCATCAGCCGAATGCTGAGAGGAGAGAGTCGCTTCTGCGAGATGGAGAGACGATACGTCCACAAGGCCGGGCACGTCGTGCACGTGGCGTTAAGTGTTTCGTTGATTTATGACAAGACGGCCCAACCTATTTTCTTCCTCTTCCAAATTCAGGACATCACGGAACGCCGGCACGCGGAAGAAAAAATGCGCCACAGTGAAGAGTCCTACCGCCGGCTTGTAGAGCTATCACCGGATGCCGTGCTTGTACAACGCAAGGGCGCTATTATCTTCGCAAACGACGCCTGCACGGCACTGCTTGGTGCTTCATCTCCCGCTGAAATCGTCGGTAGGCCGGTGCTCGATTTTGTGCACCCAGACGATCGAGAAGCGGTTAGAGAGAGAATGCAAACCATCCGTCACGGCACCGGCGCCGCACGGCCGCCGCGAACGGAAAGAAGATATGTCGGGCTTGACGGCAGAGAAGTGCATGTCGAGGTTGTGGTAAACCCTCTCATCTATCAATCCGAACCAGCGACCGAGGTAATCCTTCGCGACATTTCGAAGCGAAAGCAGGCGGAACTAAAATTGCGACGAAGCGAAGCAAATCTTGCAGCCGCACAGCGCTTTGCCCATCTGGGGAGCTTCGAGCAGGATCTCGCGGACCTCGACGAGCTGGAGAAGAACCCACAGCGATGGTCAGATGAAGTCTTCCGCATCTTCGGCTATGAGCCTGGACGGATCGACACATCGGCCGCCGCATTGCTCCGCGCTGCACACTCTGACGACAGAGACCGCCTGCGCAGCGTCATGGTGACGGCGATCCGAGATGGAAAGTCACACAGTCTCGATTATCGGATCGTCCGGCCCGACCACACTGAGCGCATCATCCGGGGGCAGTTCGACGTCGTCCATGACGAGAAGACCGGGAAGCCACTACGCGTGCTTGGAACAGTTCAAGACATCACGGAGAGCAAACTGGCTGAGGCCAGGCTCCAGCAAGCGAACCAGGAATTGGCCGGGCGGGTGCAAGAGTTGCAGCAACGATCCAAAGAAATCACTCTTTTGAGCGAAATGGGGAACTGGCTTCAATCTTGTCAAACCGCCGACGAAGCGTTTGCCGTCATTGGCAGGTCAGTCCAGCAACTATTGCCGGAACGGGTGGGTGCGCTCTACATACTCAGCGCCTCTAGAAACGTCGTGGAGACGGTTGCCGCTTGGGGTGAGTCCGCTTGTGGTGAACGCGTCTTCGCGCCAGACGACTGCTGGGCGCTACGCCGAGGCCAGCCACATAGGTTCAAACACGATGGATCGACAAATAGTTGTCGGCACACTGATCCGGCGAGTTTGTTAGAGTCTCTATGCATGCCACTTATGGCACAGGGCGAGGCACTTGGGATTTTGCATCTTCAGGTGCCGCGCATTGAGGCTAGACCTCAAGAACCCACGTTGCGATATTCAGCGGAGGCCGAAGAACGATTGACCGCTGTCCTCGCCGAACAGATCGCTCTAGCACTGGCGAATCTGAAATTGAGGGAGAGCCTTCGCAATCAGTCCATTCGCGACACGCTCACCGGTCTCTTCAACCGTCGATACATGGAGGAATCGCTGGAACGAGAGATGAGCCGGGCGCATCGCAACCAGAAATATCTTGCCGTTATCATGATGGATATCGACCGCTTCAAGCACTTTAACGATACCTTTGGCCACCAGGCAGGCGATACTCTGCTGCGTGCCCTGGGAGACTGCCTGAAAAAGCGGACTCGAGGGCAGGACATTGCCTGCCGTTACGGCGGAGAAGAGTTCGCACTCGTCCTGTCGGATACCTCTTTGGATGCTGCTCTCCAGCGAGCCGAGATCCTGCGCGAAGAAGTCAAACAACTGGACGTACAGTACGCCGGCCAGGTTTTGGGGACGGTCAGCCTTTCGATGGGCGTGGCTGTTTTCCCAGACGACGGCCTGACAGCCACCGAGATTCTGCGAGCGGCTGATCAGGCTCTGTACCAAGCGAAACACGAGGGGCGCGACCGGGTGTGTGCATGGTCATCTCAAGCCCGCAAGGAAGCGCATACGCGAGAGACGGAATGACGCGGGGTATCAGCACAGTCATCCCAGGCGGGTTCTCTGATAACAACCCTGCCGGGAAAAACCAAAGTCTGGGCCCCATGACCCCTGACCTCGCAATGGATTTGACTGGCCCGCAGTACGGCTTCGGCGCCAAACCAAGATTACCGGACGATTGGATGTTGTGAGAGGGAACACTCATCGCGAAGCTTCATGATTTCCATGACGGAACGATGACGTGGCGTCAGCTGATTCTTGGTTCTTGACTCTCGAAGTCAGCCAACATAGCATTTCGTCCATTGCACTCAGGTCTCAAGGCGCGTCGAAAACGAGGCTCCTTGATCAGGCCGCGAAGCGTTGAAGGCTCTCGTCTGTGGTCTCATTGTGTTCAGTTCCACGGCCACCTGAACGATGATCGCTCAACGGCAAGTGACAAGATTCCGAGGGAATAGAATTGTTCTCCCGCTCACTAGCAGGGGCAGTCTGTGTCCTCATGCTTTCGGTTTTCGGTGTTGCGCGGGCTTCTTCGGTTGTTCTCCTGCGCCTTTCTTCCCAGCCTAATCCCGAGTTCTCTCCAGTCAAGACATATGCTGGTACGGCCGACCCGAGTTCCTTTGCCGTAAAACTCTCAGCGCCGGTCACCATCGTCTTGCTTGCAGACACGCTCAGCCCGGCGGAGCTCGAGAACACCAAGAACGGCCTGCTGGTGTTTTACGGTTCCCTGCGTGGACGCCCCCTGCGGATTGCGCTGCTCCGGAACACTTCGCTGGCGGTTGCCGGTCCTTTTGCTAATCGAGCAGTCCTGAAGCGCACGCTCGACGACATCCCACCCCCAGCTGATACATCTGCGACTTCCTCTCCGTCAGCTATCTTCGAGGCCCTTTCGGCCAGCGCCTCGCAATTGGGAACGGACTGGTCAAGCGTGCTCTTACTCGGCAACTTTCCCGCCTTGGACCCCCCAACTCTGGATTACGCTTCCGCAATTTTGTTACGGGCCTTCGGTAGTCAGCATGTGCAGGTCAGTTGGTTCGCACCCAACGGTGGAAATGACGCCTGGCTTCCCCTCTTTCAGTCAACCGGTGGCACGATATTCCGAGGCTCCTTGAGTGATTTGTCCGCATCACTCCAACAAGATTCATTGCAATCCTTCGTCCAATTAGATTGGACGCCTGCCGCGCCATCGGCCGGATTCGTCGTCTTCCGCTCTGTCGTAACGGATAAAGAAGGGCATGAGCTTCTGGAAGTACCCGATATAGCTGCGGCGCATGGTGCGCTCTTTCCCCCGGTAGAACTTTACTCTGAAATGCGAGCCAAGGCGGCAGAAGCAACTGCTTTGCTAGGTCAGGCGCCGGTCAGCGAGGACGATACTCGCCGTCTTCGCGAGGACATTGCGGCAACGTTGGAGGCGAACCCCCGCGATGCGGGTGCACTGCTCACCGCGGCTGCCTTCTACGAAAAGCTCAAGGATTACGCCATTGCGGCCCGCCTGCGAGCATCCTTGACGGAAGTGAATCCTCTAGACAGCGGCAGCTATGCCGCTCTCGGCCATGATCTGGTGCTCGGTTCCGAGCTCGACAAAGCCGCAGCCGCGTTGAAGCACGCCGGCGAATTAGGAACGCTTACGCCGCAAGCATCCGAGGATTACGCGCGCATCCTCCTCGCTCGCAATGATGATCGGAGTGCGCTCCTTTACCTCGATCAAGCCGTCCGGGCCGATAATAAGCGCCAGGATCTATGGTTTCTCCAGGCCCAGGTGGCTGAGCGCTTGCGAGATTCCCCCCTTGCCATCCATTCTTTTGAGGAAGCGCTGGCGCTCGGTGGCCTTCACATTCCGGAAGGTACATCCCTTATCCGCCTCTATCTCGCTTCGCAACAGGACGGCAGGGCTCAGGAGTTGGCCCGTCGAGTCATCGCCAACTTTCCACCTGAACCGTCTCTTCGCGTGCAATTCGCGCAGAGCCTGGACAGTTTACGACAACCCACCGAAGCGCTTGCGGCTTGGAAGCGGGTGCTTGAAGTGCAGCCGGATTCCACACAAGCGCACAGCCGAGTCGCACGACTCCTTTTTGAATCGGGCGATGCTCGTGGTGCGCTTCAAGCAGCCGAGGCGGGGATTTTGGTGGCACCGAAGTTCGCGGACTTCTATATCGTCAAGGCGGACGCTCTCGAAAAACAGGGCCAGATGTACCAGGCCCGCCGCGCTCTCAAAGAAGGCGCCGCCGCGGTGCAGGATCCTGTTCTTCTTTCACGCCTGGCGAGCGCCGAAGACAGCTATGGCCCCTCGGCTGCGGGCGCTTATGCGCGGTCGGTTGAATCGCTTTCCGCATCTTCACCTGAACGATTGCGCGTGATCGAGCGGGGGTTCGCCGTCTCCATGCGCGATGGGGATTTGAAACAGGCCCAAGCATTCGCCGCCGCACTGGGGTCGGCAGACCGTCAAGAGTTCCGTGGCCTGTTGGGCACAGAAACGCGCGCGGACAGCACCACCTTGGTTCCCGGAGGGCTGGAGGCTCTTGCCTTCGCGGCGCACACCAAGGATGGGATTCCGCCGGACCGGTTCTTCGCCGAATACGCCCGAACCCTCGTCGATCAAATCGGAACACATCCCGATGCTAATAGCCACCTGTATGCCGAAGCCATCGAGGAGCATTTTCAACGGATCGCTGCTCTCGCTGCGTTCGGGAAACGAGATGGCAACAGCGTCGTCATTACGCTCGCCCTCAGTGGAAAGGACGCCCGACGCACCACGGAGAAGGTTCTGAGCACACTCGGCATTACGATGCGCGAGTCAAAGGGTAAAGTAGAACTCGATCGCGGGGAGAGCAAGTCCAAGGCGCGCCAACAAGAAACACTCTCGGCTTTGGCTGTGGACGAACTCGGAATTCGGGCCGCCCTTCAAGCCGGCAAGCCCTACTCGCTTGAAATTCCGTACGAATCAGTTCCCGTCTATCCCAACGAAAAAGTGTGGCGCGACGCGTTCTACGCCAATGGCAAGGATCCGGGAGGCTTTGCGACGGCTCTTTTGCATATGCCGATGATGGCCCGCCTTTACGTTGGCCTAAGTTTGCTCGACAGGAAGTCGGTTTCCGAGCTCCTGTCGGCAGTCAATATAAAAACCCTCTGCGACAATTATGCCGATCTGCTCTTTCTTTACGCGCCGGCCTTGGCTCTGCAAGGCGCCCACGCAGCAGTCCCGGGAGGACCAAATGCCGAGTCGATTTGGGCTCATCTCCTGGGGGCCAGTCCCGATAAGCCCGGAGCCTTCTTTCGTGCCCTGCTCGACCGCGACGACGGGAGGTTGCTTGCGTTCTTCTTCACGCTGTCCGAGTTAGACTTCCCGCACCAGGCGTTTTTTACTGCCAGCCTGTCTCGCACCACACAATTCTACAAACTCTTCACATCGGCGGGACTCGCAGAGAGAGGGCTCTTTACCCAGCATGTCGACTCAACCTTCACGGAGTTCTTACGTTCCGTGCCTCTCGATGGTACCGGCCACATCGATTTCCCAGGCTCAGCCGAGGTCTGGATGGTTGCCCAGGGCCATTCGTCGACCGAGCAAGCCGCAAGGTTGCTCAAGCGAGTCTCTAAAACGGTAGCGCCAGAGGTGGAGGATGTCATTCTGGTTCGCCTCGCGCAAACTCGTTACAAGGACAAGGCCGCGCGCCACACGGAACTCGATAACTTTCTCGCAGTATCGCGGATTAACGCTCACCGCGCCAGGCCGCTCGACGAAGAGTCCGCCTTGCTGCTGGCCCAGCGTTATAGCGACTCCTTTGGCGCGTATGCCTATTTCACTGATCTCACGGCACTAGAAGCCTCTGACTTCCGCTTGTTCTTTGCGGCACTTGAGCGGATCAAATCGCACTCACCAAGCGACGCGAATCTTCAGTTCGGCCAGTTGCACGCATTGATCGAATTGATCTGTCTGCTCAATCGCCGCGAGGCAATTACCGATGACCAGGCGGCTAAACTCTTTCGTTACGTCTGCGATCACTTCTCCTCCGCGTCTGACGATGCCGCGTACACGGCTGCGTCGCTCGACTCGGTCCGCTCCATCCTGAGCAACTGTCAGCGGGAAGAGAAGGAAACCTCGCCGGATGACAAGATGCGTTCCTGCCTGCTGGGTCCTCGTGCCCAACCCGGGAGCCGGAGGGCGATAGAGTTCCAACAAGTTCTGGATGCGCAAGAGATTCCGAGCCTGACGGACCTGTTCTCCATCTACGACGGTGCGGCCAAGCTCTCAGGCGGGATCGCCACAATCCAAAAGGGTGTCGCTGGCCTGCATTCGGTGGAAATACCGAAGGCAACGAAGATCAACGAGAAAGAAAAGCAGTCCATCGTTCGCTATGACCCTGCGCCAGTGCGCCTAGTAGTCGGTCAGTTAGTTCGGCAGGCCTCCAAATCCAAAGTCAACCGCAAGGAAATCGAAAAGCTTTGCGCTGAATTGCTGGCAACCCTCGAGCCTCAGGTCACCACCGCCCTCGCCGGTCCAATCTACGCATACTTCCTGCGCCCATCCGACCTTGTCGTTTCAGAAGACCCCCTACTGGTTCGCAAGCATCGGTATTTCAACTTCTACGAGGCAGAGGCTCACACGAACCCAGAATCGGACTTTCGCCCTGATAGTGATGGATCGGGTAGCTACTTTTCCGGGGGATTCGCAACATTTGCGCTGGCGGCCGGCTCGGCCGCCGGCGCTCGGTGGAGAGCTGGTAGTCCCGCCGCCACCGCGGTAGTCGGCGCGGAAATCGCCGCGATTCGCAGTGCCAACTGGGACCGTCTCAAAGAGTCCGACCAGCGCTTGGTGACACTCCGTATCGAGGTCGCGCGTGAGTGGATCTTTGAGTCAGCACGACTCCCAGAGGCACTGCGTGGGTTAAGCGAGGAGACGTTGGGGCTTTTGTCACCCACCCGCCGCAGTGAACTGCTAAACGGTATCGAGGTCAAGGATTGGCGCAAGATTTGGGACTCGATCACTGTGCCGGACCTTTTCGTGCTGGGCGGTAGGTATCTCGATCGTTTCAAAACCGACCCTTGGTCCTCGCCCGTCACGAGTACGCTCCGATCTGTCGCCGCCACTAACGATGGTTCGCGCCTGCGCGTTTTGGGTGCCATTACCTACCACGCCTTCGGTTGCGCCCACCCGGATCTGCTACGCGACGCGCCCTATGAAGTATATGAACGGCACCTGTTGCCCGACGAAATGGCCGAACGGTCGGCCGAGTTCAAACTCTTCCTCGCCTTCCGCGCCGACAGCATCGGCGTGGAGCCCAAGGCTCTCGCCGATGTGGCTGAAACGCTTGCCGCCAAGGCCTTCCTCGCTGCCCGCATGACCGATTTCGGCGACTGGCGTTCGCAGCTGGCCGCTTACGCATCGATTACGCCCGACGACCTGCAGCAGGCGCTCAACAAATGAGGAAATACATCGTTTCGATATGCTTGTGCTCTTGGTCGATCGCTGCGTCGATCTCTTTTTCCGCAGATGGCCAACAGTCCTCTGGCGTCAGAAGGGTGGAGGCTCGTTCGGTCGAGGTCTATGCCACAATCTATGACCAAAAGGGCCACTATATCGACGATCTCATTCGCGACCGCTTCGAGCTCTTTGAAGACGGAAAACCCCAGCAGATCACGAGCTTCGAAACCAACATCCAGGCTCTTTCTTGCGCTATCCTGCTGGATACAACTGGCAGCATGACCGATGCCCTTCCTCGGGTGAAGAACTCTGTCGCGAAATTGATCGACGATCTCGCCCCGCGGGATTCGGTCGCCATCTATACCTTCGATGAGCGCCTAGCCGTCCGCCAGGAATTCACTAACGACAAGGACGCCGCAAAGCGCGCCATGTTGCGGACGCGCGCGCAAGGCAGGACGGCTTTGTTCGACGCGATTGCTGAGACCACGCTAGAGGTTGCGAAGCGGCCGGGCAAGAAGGCTCTCGTCGTGTTCACCGACGGCGACGACAATGCCAGTATCTTGAATGCTCAGGCGGCCGTCACTCGTGCCAAGAAGGTAGGCATACCGCTTTATGCGATCGCTGAGGGGGAAGCCACGAATTCTACAAAGCTGAAGGGGCTCCTCATTGACTTGAGTCAGCGCACCGGCGGTGCCACGTATCAGGCCAACAAGCCTGGTGATATCGAACAGGTCTTCGGTAAAATCAGCCAGGACCTGCAGCACCTATACATGATCAGCTACCAGCCCCCGTCTGGCCCTGCAGACGGAAAATGGCGCAAGATCGACCTGGTGGTGAAGGGAATTAAAAGCTATCGCATGCGAGCTAAGGAAGGATACTTCCCGAACTAACTCCCAAGGCATACAAGAAGCCTTTCGCGTCAGTTTCACGAGATCCTGCAGGACGTGCGCGATGTCTTCGGTTTAGTGGGCACAGCCCTACACGTGAGCTACTTCCATTAGCAATTAGCACCGGACGCTCCGAGCCGCTAATCTCGTTATCCACTGGCGTAACTTTTATTCCTTGCTGGTCGGAACCCCGAGTACGGCAACTCTCCTTCACCGATGTAGGGTCAGATTGCTCTCTGCTGAAAATCCGTTGGCCGCTATTTCGATCATCTGAGGCACCCACCACAAACGCCTGACCCAAATGTGCCGGCTAGTTTTCATTCGCTCGGCGACCCACACGCTGGCGACGATCTGAACGGCTCCTAACGGAGCCATGCGCCCCCAAGTGGGATTGCGCCCGATCAGGATCCTTGCAAGCGGATCAACCTCGACATACCCGCGCTTAACGAATTGCCTGGTGGTCACACCGTCGGAAACCAACACAACGGTCTGCACCGTCGTCAGGGCGAGCATTGGTTTGTCATGAACAGCGTGACAAAGGGTCACCTCGAGAAGAATGCACTTGATCTGCATTGCTCGGGGAATCGTGCCGTCATAGCCCTCGACAGCTCCATTCTTGGCATCGACTGGCACGAGGGTAACGTGATTGAGCATGAGCGTAGTCTCGCTGGCTACGCTGCCCGTTGGGTCTGGTACCGGGGCGGTGAACTGTGCCCCGTCCTCGAAGGTCGCTGCGGGAACTGTATGGTTCTTCGAGGACACGCTGTTTCTAGCCGCGGCCCCCAGGATGCTTGCCGGCGCGCCCTCTGGAGTACTCTGAGCCGTGGCCAGCGGTTGAGGTACGGCCAACAGAATCGTCAGGAACGTGAGGAAAACTAGACGATCACTCCGAATCGAAAGTTTATGATGAGGGGGCGGAATTGGAGCCCGAAGATAGCCACGTTGCTTTGTTGACATGTAAAGCGGATCTCATTAGTAGTCTCCGAACTGTTCGAGATCCTCACTACTGGTCGGAAGGACAGGTGTTTCGGCGTGTGAAACCGCCAGAGGCTTCGGCTTTGAATCAGAAACACGTTCGTCTCTAATCAAATCAGCTAGACACATTCGCTAGCTGCTTCTGCTAGGTGTTACGAGTAATTGACACCATTCTTGCCGAAGCTTAAACACGAGCGGACTGATTCGTACAGACTTGGTTGGCATGTTCGCCGATGGGACGATCGGAGAGGAAGACGAGTAATAAAGGAGAAACGATGAAACGAGTCACCTTGATGTTCGCAGTAGCAATAGCAATCGCGTTCGGATTCGCACATTCCATGCAAGCCCAGAACTCGCAAGCGACATTCCAAACCGGCCCATCGTCATCCGCAAATGCAACGAGCCACGAAAGCGGGTTGTCCTATTTCCTTCATCGAGCAGGACGGGCAGAGCTATTCGCCGGGAGCCGGTGCGGTTTGTTTTCAGACTAGCTCCTTCGACACCGCGAACTGGTGCAACACGCCGTCGGAACTGGCTGGTCACTGTCTCACTCTGGACTTCCCCATGCCGACCCTAGGCACGAGTGGCATCTATAACGACGTGATTACGCACGGATCGGGCTTCACCTCGGTTTTCGACCGATATCCACGAGTCCTGCGCGACGGAATTCACTCCCGATATACTCTTGGTCCTCAATGGCTATCGTGACCCCCAAACTGGACCATGTTGTAATCGATACGCGTGACAAAATCGATGAGGCGTTGAGGACCTACCTGTCTCTAGGCTTCCAGTTGACCGACCGCGGGCGGCACACGCTGGGATCTGTCAACCATCTCGCGATCTTCGAGACCGACTATATCGAATTCCTGGGATTCGATGATACGGCAGGCGCGGTTCGAGCCGACATCTTGCGTTTTCCTGTGGGCTTGAATGGCCTGGTCTTCGCCACTGACAAACCCGAAGAGTTGTTTGGCGACCTCCGCGAGCGTGGCTTAGCTGTAGAGCAGCCCATCGCCTTTTCCCGGCCCGTGGCGCTTGCGGATAGAACCGAGGACGCGAAATTCCGCGTAGTCCGTCTCGGCGCCGGAGCTGTTTCCTTTGGCAGGGTCTATTTTTGTCATCATCTCACACCGAAGCTGGTGTGGCGACCAGCGTGGGGTCGGCACCCCAATGGCGCGCTGGCGCTCGCGCAGGTCACGATCGCTGCGCAAGATCCCGCCTCGGCGTCCATCATTTTCGGGCGCATATTCGGTACAAATGCCGTGCGGCAAGCGCCAACCGGCGTTGGGCGCCTCGTTGCCGGAGCAGTTCAGGTCGACTTGATGGTCCCGGAGATGCTCACGGCACGATTCGGGAGTGCCGCACCGGACCCCGCAGGGCGCACCGATTACATGGCTGGACTGCGCATACGCACTGCTTCGCTTTCGCAGGCAGGCAGAGTTTTTCAAGTAGCGCAAATCCCGGGCCTGAAAATCGAGTCGCAACGTATCATCGTCCCTGCCTCAAAGGCCATGAACGTGGTCTTGGAGTTCGTAGAGTAGCGGGGGCAGGGGACACCTGCGAGCTTCGTGTTAGTATCCGGCGCCTGACAAGCTGAGCGCTGATGTACTCTTTTAATCCTGCTCAAATTTGAGAGCGTTCGAACTGGGGCTTGCCACCGCCCTCAATCTTGTCACTTCATTGGTGCGACCGTGACTGATCTGTGCAATCTGGGCGACGCAATCAGCCGTAGCGGCAACCTGGACGATCCGGCACTGATCGATCTGGGCGGTGAGGTCCCGCCGCGCACTTATTCGTTCCGGCAGCTCGATGAATTGAGCGACACCATCGGACGCGGCCTGCTGAGTCGAGGTCTAACTAGGGGTGATCGGGTCGCGATCCTCTCAGCCAATCGGGCAGAGTACCTAGCTGCATTTTTAGGCAGTATGCGCGCGGGTCTGGTCCCTGTGCCGGTCAATATCAAGCTTCCTTCGACGGGCATGGAATATATCATCAGGGATTCGGACGCAAAGCTCGTCATATCCGATGCCGAGCCGATGGAACGTTCTCCAGCGGACGTTCCACGGACTGGATTCGAACGATTGTTGTCGCCGGGACAATTCACTGCCGTGCGTCCAGCGCCTCGGCAGCCGGCGATGTTCCTATACACATCGGGATCGACCGGCAAGCCGAAGGGAGTTGTGCTGTCGCATGAAAGTCATCTCTGGGTGCTAGCGATGCGGCGGCGCACAGGGTGCACGGAGAGGCGCCGAGTCCTGATCGCGGCTCCGCTTTACCATATGAATGGTCTGTCCACGGCGCACGCAGCGCTCGCGCAGCACGATTCCGTCGTGCTGCTGCCAAGGTTCACGCCAGCCAGTTATATCGATGCGATCACTCGCTACCGGTGCACCACAATCAGCGCCGTGCCGCCAATGATGGCTATGATGTTGCGCGAACACGAGCTACTCCGGCGTTCGGACTTGTCTTCGGTAAGCGAGATTCGAATGGGTTCCGCGCCGGTATCCGCAGCGCTCCACGACTCGCTCCGCGGAGTCTTTCCACACGCCCGCATCGACAACGTCTTTGGCACGACGGAGTCAGGCCCAATCACCTTCGGACCTCATCCGCAGGGCCTTGCGCCACCCTTCCGCTCCGTTGGTTGCGCTCATCCTCAGGTGCAGTTACGGTTGGTTGATGGCGACAACGTCGCGGCGAATGAAGGTGTGCTGCATATTAAATGCCCAGCCTTGATGAACGGCTATCACAAGCTGCCAGAAGCCACCAGAAAGGTAATTACATCAGACGGTTACTATATAACCGGTGACGTTTTCAGCCGCGATGCTCAGGGCTTCTACTTCTTTCTGGGCCGCATCGACGACATGTTTGTGTGCGGCGGCGAAAACATCTACCCCAGCGAGGTTGAGAAGATGCTGGAACGGCATCCGGCGATCCAACAAGCTTGCGTCGTGCCGGTCGCGGACGAGATCAAGGGAGAGAAGCCGGCCGCGTTCGTCATCCTCAAGCCGGGTACAGCAGTCGGCGAGCAAGAGATTAAGGATTATGCGCTGGCCAATGCGCCGCCCTATCAGCACCCACGCTGGGTCTGGTTTCTAAACGAGTTCCCGCTGGCGGGGACCAACAAGATCGACAGAAAAGCGCTTATGAGGCTCGCGGAGGAAAGAACAGCAAGGGATAGACGATGAGAGCGATGGTCTTGCGGGAACAGGGTAGTACGGCTACGCCAATCCTGGAGACCGATTTCCCTGACCCGCTAGCCGGCGCAGGCGATGTGCTCGTGAGGGTCCGCGCTACCTCCCTCAACTACCACGACGTTTTCACGCGTCGTGGAATGCCGGGGATCAAGGTTCCTCTGCCGGCGATCATGGGACTCGATTGTGCAGGTGACATCGCTGAAGTCGGCCCCGGTGTCGAAGGCTGGTCTGCCGGCGATCGGGTACTAGTAGATCCCAGAAATCGCGTCGAAGGGGGATTGATTGGTGAAACCATTCATGGCGGGCTCGCAGAGCTTTGCCGGGTGCGGGCGCATCAACTGATCAGAATCCCAGACCAAGTGAGCTACGTCGATGCGGCAGCGTTGCCCTGCGCGTATGGGTCCGCCTTACGAATGATGTATACGATCGGGGAAGTGGCCAAAGGCGAAAGGGTATTGATTCTGGGGGCCAGCGGCGGCGTGGGCGTCTGCTCGATCCAGCTCGCCAAGCTCGCCGGGGCCGCGGTGATCGCTTGTGCCGGCAGCACCGAGAAATTAGCGAAGCTGAAGCAGTTGGGGGCGGACTACACGGTCAACTACGTTGAGCAAGACTTCGTGCGGGAGGTCTATACGCTTTACGGCAAGCCGGCGCGGCGCGGGGCTGGCACCAATCAAGGTGTGGATGTAGTGGTTAATTACACTGGGGGGGATACGTGGGTCAAGTCGCTGCGTTGCCTGCGCGTCGGCGGGCGGCTTCTCACTTGTGGAGCGACCGCAGGCTACGATCCGCCCGAAGATATCAGGTTTATTTGGACATTCGAACTCAAGATTCTAGGGTCGAATAGCTGGGACCGCGAAGATCTGATCAAGGTGCTCGATCTGGTGCGGAGTGGCGCGTTGAAGGTGATCGTAGATCGGACTTTTCGGCTGGAGGACACCCCAGAAGCGTTGCGGCAGCTCGAGAACCGCCAAGTATTGGGAAAGCTGGTGGTCACTCCATGAGCGATGGCCCGCTAAACCGCCAGCAGCTTCAAGAGAGACTCCTGCATTCACCCTTCAACGCTTTCCTGGACCTCGAGGTCGTGAGCGCTGATCCCGAAAAACAGGAAGTTATCATCCGGATGAAGATGCGGCCGGAGTTCGAGCGTTTGACCGGCACCGGGCATTGGCACGGCGGACCGATCGCAGCCGCAATCGATATAGTTGGCGACTATGCTCTCGCCATGATGTTCGGCAATCCGCTGCCGACAATCAATCTTCGGGTCGATTACCTACGGCCTGGAAAGGGGACGCTTACGTTGGCAGCACGCATTCGGCGGAGCGGCAAGACGGTGGGCGTGGTGGATGTGGATGTGCTCAATGAAGCCGGTGACTTAGTGGCCATCGGACGGGCCAATTATTCCACGGCCATTTCTGCGCCGCATTGGAAGGAATAGGCCCGATGGATCCAACGCAAACCCGGAGGAACAAGATCATCACGGTCAGCTTGCTATTCGGGGCCCAGCTATTCGCTTACATGATTCGATACGCCCTCAGCATCGTGGCCCCCACTTTGATGACGCTGTACCATCTGTCGCCCCAAACCATGGGTTACATTCTTTCCGGATGGAATTGGTCGTACACGGCAGGTCTGCCGATTCTGGGGCCCGTTGTCGACCGCTTTGGCGCCTGGGTCGTGATGGGCGCGGGCTCCCTGGTCTGGGGAGTCTCTACAATCGCTCTGCCCCTCGCGAGTGCCGCTACGTCTCTGTTCCTGCTGCGCATGATTTTTGGTTTCGGACACAGCATGCTGCTCTCCGCGGGTGCGAGCGCGATCTCGCGGGGATTTGGCAGAAAAGAGCGAACCAGAGCGGTCGCGATGGCGTTCGCCGGAAACCAGCTTGGGCTGGCGATTTGCGCGACGGTCGCGGCGTTCATCCTGGCGCATCTGGGCTGGCGAGCTGTCTTCTACTCGATCGGCGGTGCCAGTCTGCTGCTCACCGTGGCGTGGTTTGGTTTGTACCCCGAAAAACAGATCGGAAGGCAGATTAACGAAACGAATCGGCAGCGCGTTTCCTGGCTTTCGTTGTTCCGGCGCCGCTCAACCTGGGGCATTGCTTTCGGTCAGATGGGATACCTGGACGCGTATTTTTTCTTCGTAAGCTGGCTGCCTGGCTATCTCGTCCTGGAACGAAAAATGACCTTGCTTCAGTCTGGCATTGCTTCCGCTCTCCCATTCTGGGCGGGATTGCTGGGGACATTGGGCGGCGGGTGGCTCGGGGATTACCTGATTCGACGCGGTGTGACGACAACGGTTTCGCGCAAAAGCATCATCAGCGCCGGGCTCACGGCATCGACGGTGTTGGTAATCGCCGCGGCCTACGTCGAGCAGAGCTGGCTGGCCGTGACGTTATTAACGCTCTCGGTAGGTTCCCTGCGCCTCGCAACTGGTTCTGTAAACTCAATCCCGATTGACCTCGCGCCTCTGGCGGCGGTCGGTTCCCTTACTTCCATTCAAAATTTCGTCGGCAACATCGGCGGACTACTGGCTCCGATCGTCACTGGCCACATTGTCAATGTTACTGGTTCTTTTGTGGTCGCCTTGGTTGTCGCGGGCGGTATGGCGTTATTTGGGGCCATCTCTTATTTGTTTGTCATGGGTAACGTTGAGAAGGACCCGCTATCGAGCTTGCAGGGTGGTCAAACCGCCGGACGTTGAGTTCGGCTGCAGGTGCAGCCCGAGTTACGGCACAAAGCAGGTCACAAAATCCCAAAAGCTAACCCTTACGACTCTCAGCTCTCGATCATCGCGCGCGCTGAGTCATTTCCACCAATACGGTTCTCGCTTCCGCCGGGCTTCTCACTTCACGTAAAAATGCAATGCGGGCACCGCGCATTCCTCCGCCAGTTTTGAGCCGCACATTAAATCCGAGCCGGTCAACGGAAGTCATCGTCGCCTCCTCAGCTTCAATCCCAGTAAAATTACGGGCGAGCAGGATCAGCGCGTCGGCGTGATCTGTATTCATGTGCTTGACGATACCCGCTGCGCTGTCGGCGAGCGGATCAGGTTTCGCCTGCTCATACTCTGGAGCAGAGACCCAACCCATGATGCCGAAGCCGCCGACGTAGTACACGTCCACCACTTCCATGCAATAGAACGAGAAATCCTCGAAATCGACCCAGTGTTTGCTATTGGGGTAGCGTTCCAAATAGAGCCTACGTGCTTCCGCAATTTCGCCTTCTGATATCCGTGCAACGTTTCCCAGCAGCGTAACTCTGGACGCGCCTAGCGGATCTCCGCTGGAATCAGGCTGTGTTATGAGCAAGCTTGCGCGAGGATCGGCTTCCAAGTTTTGGGTGTGCATCGCCATGGTGCTGATTAGAAAGATTGGGCGCCCGTGATCGTCGAGACCGTAAGGCATAACTGATCCGAATGGAAAACCTGGCTGTCTACGGGATTGCGTGGAGAGGCTGCCGATCCGGGATATGTAGGCTAAAGTTCGAGCTCGTTCTGCGAATGAAGGTTCAGCAGGAGTGGGCTGGTCCGTAGGTGCTCCACTACCCGCGTGCTTTCTCATGAAGGAAGCCATTAAAATGCGTCCCGAGGACTGCTATGCCAGCTTATCGCAAAACAGGGCTTTTGCTGAGTGTAAAGGTAGGGCGACGCGATGTGTTAAGGTGCGGGTACCGGTTTTGAAGGTTTTCGGAGACCGGAGCCTTGGGAAACATATGGCGCACGCCAAATCATTCAACAGTAGTCTGTTGATCTGGTGCATTCTGGCGCTGAGCGTGCCTGGTGCCTTGGCGCAGTCAGCGGGGCCTCAGCCTTTACCAATGCCGCCGCAGATCGCTGTGCCCAGGGATATTCCATATCTGGGAACCATTCGTTTGAACGTCGAGGCGACCGATGTCGAGCGACACATCTTCAGCATTCGAGAGGTGATCCCAGTGCGAGGCGGCGAGCCCGTCACGCTGCTGTATCCGCAGTGGCTGCCCGGAAACCACTCGCCCTCAGCACGCGTGGATAAGCTCGCGGGTCTCACGATTCACGGCAATAGCACACGTTTAGAGTGGGCGCGCGACGTGGTAGACGTATTCGCATTTCACGTCGCAGTCCCTGCGGGCATAACGTCACTCGATGTGGAATTCCAATTCGCTTCCTCTATTGGCAGCAATGAGGGCCGTGTCGTGATGACGCCGGACATGTTGAACTTGCAATGGAACGCGGTGGTCCTCTATCCTGCTGGCTACTCCGCGCGGCAAATCACCGTGGAGCCGAGCGTAAGGCTGTCCGAGGGCTGGCAATTCGCGACTGCCCTTGAGACCATTTCAAGTAGCGGCGGCATCACTACGTTCAAGCCGGTATCTCTCGAAGCGCTCGTGGATTCGCCGATTTTCGCCGGTCGACATTTCAAGCGCCTGGATTTGGATCCTGCTGGTCCTGCACCTGTTCACCTGAACATCGTCGCAGACCAGGCGGACCAATTGGAAGTTAAACCCGAGCAGTTGGAAGCGCACCGTGCCCTCGTAAGCCAGGCCTACAAACTCTACGGCTCACACCATTACGATCATTACGATTTCCTGCTCGCGGTCACCGACCACATGGGCGGCATCGGCCTGGAGCATCACCAGTCCAGCGAGAACGCCACAGTCCCAGGTTACTTCACCGAATGGGACAAGAGTGCCGATGCCCGTGACCTGCTGCCGCACGAATACAGCCACTCGTGGAACGGCAAGTTCCGGCGCCCGGCCGACCTCTGGACGCCGAACTTCAACGTGCCTATGCGCGACAGCCTTCTTTGGGTCTACGAAGGCCAAACCCAATATTGGGGTTTCGTGCTAGCGGCTCGCGCGGGCCTTTTGACCAAGCAACAAGCCCTCGACGCCTTAGCCTCAACTGCCGCCACTTACGATCATCGCATCGGCCGGCAGTGGCGGGCTCTTCAGGACACCACTAACGACCCCATAATCGCCATGCGCCGAGCCCTTCCGTGGCGAAGCTGGGAGCGTAGCGAGGACTACTATTCCGAAGGCCAGTTGCTGTGGCTTGATGCGGACACCCTAATACGCGAGCGATCTGGTGGACGGAAATCTCTGGACGATTTCGCGCGGGCTTTCTTCGGCGTCAACAACGGCAGCTACGTTCCTTACACCTATACGTTCGAAGATGTCGTGAACGCGTTAAAAGGCATCGAGCCCTATGAATGGGCCAAGTTTCTGCGAGATCGTTTGGACGGGCACGGCCCAGGAGCGCCGCTCGATGGCATTGCTCGTGGTGGGTACAAGCTGGTCTACACCGAGACGCCTACCGATTATTTTAAAGGCTCCGAAACGCGCCGGAAGGTCACCGACCTGACCTACTCCCTTGGCGTAGTGATCGGGAGCGAAGGCCGACTCACCGACGTACTATGGGAGGGGCTAGGGTACAAGAGCGGACTGACCGTGGGCACACAGATCATTGCCGTTGATGGAACGACATTCGACGCTGGCCGTATCAAGGACGCAATCAAAAATGCGCAGAACAACGGCCCAGCCATCGAACTTCTCGTCAAGAACGACGATCGTTACCGCACGGTGCGCATCGACTACCATGACGGGCTTCGCTACCCGCGACTGGAGCGCGATACCAACGTGCCCGCTCGTCTGGACCAGATTCTTACTCCGCGGAACTGACGCGAACTTCTAGGCCGCTAAGGGCTCGTTTCAGTTGGATGCGGGCGAACGCCCGGACAGGAGAACTGACGATGCGTGTTGGCGTTTTCTATTTTCCGACGGACTATGGCATCGACATTCGGGAACTTGCACGCGCGGCTGAGGAGCGTGGCTTCGAGTCGTTGTTCCTGCCGGAGCACACGCACATTCCCAAGTCCCGCCGCACTCCATACCCGGGCGGCGGAGAGTTACCCAAAGCCTATTCTCACACGCACGACCCGTTCGTCGCGTTGTCTTTTGCCGCCGCTGCGACAAGAAGGATCTTACTCGGCACCGGCATTTGCCTGATCCCGCAGCGTGACCCCATCGTCACGGCAAAGTGCGTGGCCAGTCTGGACCAGTTGTCAAATGGCCGCTTCATTTTTGGTATTGGCGGTGGCTGGAATGTGGATGAAATGGAAAATCACGGAGCGCGCTACGAAACGCGCTTTAAGCTGCTACGCGAACGCGTCATGGCGATGAAGGCCTTATGGACACAGGAGGAGGCCGCCTTCCACGGAGAGATGGTGAACTTCGATCCCGTCTGGTTCTATCCTAAGCCCTTGCAACGGCCGCACCCGCCGATACTCCTCGGCGGCCCGAGCGACCACACGCTGAAGCGCGTCGTGGAATTCTGTGATGGCTGGTTTCCCATCGCCAGGTCCGGCTTCCACCCCAAGGAAGCGGTCAAGCGGTTACGTCAGGTGGCGTCGGCAGCTGGGCGGGACTTCTCGACGCTTTCGATCAGCGTGTTCGGGGCGCCGGCTGACAAGGCGGCTCTCGCCGAATACCGTGACGCTGGCATCCAGCGCGCGGTCCTAGCGATTCCTGATTTAACCCGCGACGAAATCATGGGCCTGCTCGACAAGAACGCACCATTGGCCGCCTGAAAGCGCACAAACCTAAGAAGGTCGTGGCGTGGATTCAGCACGACTTGGGAAGTTGCAGGGCGCAGCCCTGCGTCGTGCGTGTTTTGGGTCAACATCGAAAGCTCGGCTGCGAGGGGATATGGGGCGCCCCGAACTCTCCGAGGCTCTCGACAGGATCACTGTTCGCCGGTCGTAGCCGGGATAGCCAACATATGTCCTTCGGTCGGGCTGCCCCAAAATGATTCCCATGTCCATTCGGTGAGATCATCAGCCACGTACGTGCTCGCTAACCAAATTCCAGAGGGATGACCTAGACAATCATGAGGTTGACTGCGGTTAGCAACGAGACCTACGATGCCGTGCGATCAGAGTTTCCCGTATGTCACGCAAGCGGCATAAGATTTCCGGCGCGGTTCGGGCAAAACTGAAAGAGGCCAGGGTTGCGAGGCTTGCGACATTGGATGCCAGGCTTGCGCCACACATTGTGCCAATCTGTTTTGCGTATGATGGCAAGGTTTTCTACACAGCGATAGACCAAAAACCGAAACGTGTGACACCAGAACGACTCACACGTTTGCGAAACATCCTGGCAGTGCCCCGGGTAGCTCTCCTCATCGACAAATATCACGAAGACTGGAAGCGGCTCTGGTACATCCTAATACGTGGGAATGCGAAGCTGATTCCGATGCGGGGGCATAAGGAACGTGCCTGGGCGATTCGCAAGTTAAGAGCAAAATATCCGCAGTATTCCGGAAGGATGCTCCCTGATGACGCGCCGATCATCCGGATCACTCCGGACCAGACTACGTTTTGGGGCAAGCTATAACTAATGTAAATGTTTCGCGGCCACGCCCTCGATTGGGCGCGTCAGCGTTCAAACTCTTCAGCCGCGCCAGCGCGTTGATTAGATTTTCCGAGAGACCTTTTCCTGAGCAGGTACCACCAAAAAGAAATGCGGCAAGGGTCATCGTCTGCTCGGGGCAGGTCGAGCCTGTCGAGGGCAACGGCGCGGAGTCTAGTTCCAGATAGTTCCAGAAGTTCCAGAGATGAAGCTTGACAACCTGATTAACTTGAGTAGGATTCTTGGCGTTCGTCCACAGGTTTTTCCACCAGCCCCGCAGTGAGAAAATCTGAAGGAGGTAGCATGCAACGTTTTCCAATACGTCTCTTGTGTCTGCTAGCACCCCTCGCTCTGTCCCTAGCGGCGCAAGCTCAAACGAAGCTTGCGGGCAGCGCCCCTGCCTGGGCTAATGCTAAGAACTTGGTCAAAGCGGCCAATCCAAGCGATGACGTTGGATTTCGTGTCTATCTTGGATGGAACAACCCGTCCGCCGTTGAGGCTCTCGCCCAAGCAGTCTCCGATCCGGCCAGCGCCAGCTACAAGAACTATCTGACACCAGCGCAGTTCCGTCAGCAGTTTGCGCCTTCTCAGGCGCAGGTGGGTGCCGTTCAGTCGTGGCTACTCGGCCAGGGCTTCACGGTTGTGTACACTCCGCAGAACAATCACTATGTTTCTGGCGAAGGTACCGTGGCGCAAGCTGCAGCCGCATTCGCCACGAGCTTCGGCATGTACAGCATCAGTGGCCTAACCCTGAGATCGCCCGCGTCCGACGTCTCGATTCCCGATTCGCTTACCGGCATCGTCGCGGGAGTAATCGGCCTGGACGACAGCGCCCAGCTCGTGCATACGAATCACACGACTGGGGATGGCGATGCACCACCGCCGGCTGCATTCATCAGCGCGCAGCCATGCTCGTCCTATTGGGGACAGGTGCAAGCCGTGGGATTCACGAACCCATATGGGTCCGGGACGCTCCCTTATGCGCCCTGTGGTTACACCCCGCAGCAGATCAAGGGCGCCTATGGTCTCAGCTCGACAAGCCTGGACGGCAGTGGACAGACCGTGGCGATCATTGATGCTTACGCGGCGCCCACCATTGTCGAGGACGTGAACCAGTGGTCGAGCAATCGCGGGCTGCCCCCGCTGCATGGAGGGCAGTTCACGCAGGTCGTGGCGCCGGGCACCTTCCGGCATCCCGAACGCGGTATGAAGCAAGATCCGCAAGGCTGGTACGGTGAGGAGACACTGGATGTTGAGGCCGTGCACGGGATGGCTCCTGGGGCGAACATCGTGTTCGTTGGCGCGCCCAACGCCTTCCAGGATCTCGACGCCGCCCTCAACCACGTGGTCGATCGCGGCCTCACGCAAATCGTCAGCAACTCGTACGGCTTCCCTACCGAGGTGCTTCCCCCCGGTTTCATCAAACCCCTCGAAGACACGATCCTCCAGGGTGTGATCGAAGGTATCGGTATCTATTTCTCCTCAGGTGACAACAGCGACGAATCGCTGGTCGTGGGCTACCGGACGACTGACTGGCCTGCATCCAGCCCATTCGTGACCGCCGTCGGTGGCACGAGCTTGGCCGTCGGCGCTGCGAATAACTATCTGTTTGAGACGGGCTGGGGCACGTTCACCACCTCCTGGACAGGCACGGCGTGGAAACCGACCCCGCCGGGCGCATGGTTGTACGGTGCCGGGGGCGGAGTGAGCCAACTTTTCCCTGAGCCCTCGTACCAAGTGGGTGTCGTCCATGCATCGGTCTTCTCGGCTCAGGGCCGCACTGGCCGGGCCGTACCAGACGTCGCTGCCGACGCCGATCCCAACACGGGCTACCTAATTGGCGAGACCCAGACATTCCCGGACGGCTCGGTCAAATACTCCGAGTACCGCATCGGAGGAACCAGCCTGTCCTGTCCATTGATGGCCGGCATAATGGCGTTGGCCGACCAAGCCGCTGGTCAACCACACGGCTTCGCCAACCCGTTCTTCTACAGCCAGCCCGGAGCGTTCACCGATATCGTCAACCCCGCTTCGACCGTTGCAGTCGTGCGTACGAACTACGTCAACAGCGTGGATGCGAGTGCCGGGTTGGCTTATACATTAAGAACCATGAACCAGACGCTGAGCTTGCAAACGACGCCTGGGTACGACGACGTGACCGGTCTCGGCACCCCGACCGCCGCTGTGTTGGCACACTGAGCAGCCAAACTTCGTGGCGGCTTAACATTCGGACGGGAGGCAGCTCGCTCTGGGCTGCCTCTGCCCGCCATTGCTCAATCATTGCCTCGACGAAAGACTACATAATCTGTCTCAAACCATGTCTGTTCGCCTCCGAGAAAGGACCTCAATTCAGTTTCATTGAGTGCAAAGTCCGCGTGTTGAACCGCAATCCGGCTGTAAGGAAGAGGTACTTTGTTCACGCTCATTGTGGGTACTCCAGTGGAGGCTTGGCGCAAATCCGAGCAGCCACTTTCAAGATTCGCTCCCGCCTTCGTGCCGACGGGTTCTGCCGTCATTTGCTCGAAGGCTTTGCGGCAGCGGCCTCTTGGGCGCCCTTCTCCAACTCGGCCTGCGTCAAGTTCACGTGCCCCACCGATTGCGCGACCATCACTCTGCCACTCGGAACTTTGTCACTCTCTGACCACAGATGGAAGATGATTCCGTCCGTGGTGGCCACTAGGTCGGCCACTTCTTTAGCCTTGTCCGGTGACAAATCCAACACTTGGACCCGGCCGGTGGCTATCTCCTGTTTGTGATCGTGCCAGTTCTTGTTCCAGTCGGCTAGAGACACGGCGCCTGTCCGAGTGATGGACTTGGAGATGATGTATTCGACTTGCTCCAGGCGTGCACCCGGATCAGTTGATCGGTAACACAGACACTCAATAATCGGTTCAGGCGACAGCACCCGGCAGTAGTGATGGAATGGCCCCATTAACTTTCCACCCACTACGTGGGGCGCCGTCACGTGGATGTTGTAGCCGCCCGCGGGTGTCGGGAGCTGACTTGGGCCCGGTCCCTTTGCTTTAGAGCCCTGCACCACGCACACACTCGTGGCCATCAAAGAACCAGCGAGAATCACCAAAGGCATTGCCCTTCTGATTTTCACGATTTCCATTGTCCAATCCTCCCGCCGGGAGAGGGGTGGTTTGCAATCGGAGTAATTTTCATGAGGCCCCCACATCCCGTGCGTGCGTAATATAGAAGCGCACGCGTGTGGAAGTCCTTCGCTAAAACTGATATTTTTCTTACCAATTTCTTACGATAGGACGATTTTGATGCCCGAACTTACGGAGCGGCGCTTCTATCGATTCGGCCGATTCCGTCTGGACCCGAATGGCCGCGTCCTTTTTCGCGGCGACCGAGCCGTCCGCCTTCCGCCTAAGGCAGCGGACATTCTATTGGTGCTGGTTCAGAACGCTGGAAGTGTGGTTGAGAAAAAGGACCTGCTGAAACACGTCTGGCAGGACGCCTTCGTGGAAGAGGGCAGCCTGACCCGTACGATCTCGATCCTTCGCAAAGCTCTCGAAGATCCCTCTCGCGAGCAGGAGTTGATAACCACCATTGCTAAACGGGGCTATCGTTTCGCGGCTCCAGTAATGATGGTGGTGCTGCCATTTGAGAATCTCGGCAGCGGTGAGAAGCACGACTACTTCAGCGAGGGCATGACGGAAGAAATGATTACCAGGCTAGCCCGCCTGAACCCGGAGCGGTTGGGTGTAATCGCGCGAACATCGGCCATGCAGTACAAATCCACCGATAAGAGTGTTCGCCAGATTGGCGGAGAGCTCGGCGTGTCTCACCTGCTCGAAGGGAGCGTTCGGCGTTCAGGCAATCGAGTGCGCATCGCCGTCCAACTCATTCAGGTCAGCGACGAGTCCCACCTCTGGGCCGAGAGTTACCAGCGAAACCTGGGTGACATGCTCACCTTGCAATTTGAGGTGGCCAAAGCAGTCGCCAAAGAGATCCAAATCAAGCTGGCGCCTCAGGAGCGGGAACGGTTGTCCAGTGCGGGCACCGTCAATCCTCAAGCCTACGAGGCATATCTTAAGGGGCGTTATTTGTTGAACCGCAGGACACTGGAGACATTACAGAAGAGTGTTCAGTACTTCAAGAAATCCATCGAGTATGATCCACATTACGCTGTGGGCTATGCCGGGCTGGCCGATTCTTATCTGACGCATCACGATATGGGTCACCTTCCTCCCAGAGAGGCAACCACCAAAGCCAAAGCTGCTGCAGGGAAGGCGCTGCGGATGGACGAGACCCTCGCCGAAGCACACACTTCCTTGGGGCATGCTTATTTCCACGAGTTCGACTGGCCTGCTGCCGATCGAGACTTCAAGCGAGCAATTAAGCTAAACCCAAACTATGCGAATGCCCACTTTTACTACGCCAATTATTTGATTGCAGTGGGCCAGAGGAACGAAGCCATTGCGGAGGCGCGATGGGCCCAGACGCTTGATCCCGTTTCCTTGCCGGCCGGGACAAACCTCGCCGCCATTCTCTGCTTTGCCGGTCATTACACAGAGGCCATTGAACATTCGTTGAGGGTTCTCGAGATGGACTCGAGCTTTGCTCGTGCCTATGAGGACCTCGGGCGAGCTTACGAACAACAGAGAATGTACCCGCAGGCCATCGCGGCGTTCGAAAAGGCGGTGGAGTTTTCAGGACGCAGCTCCAGAGACTTAGCATCGCTCGCACATGCCTTTGCAATTGCAGGAAAGCAGAGGGAAGCACTCGAGCTGTTAGAGGAACTCAGGGAGCTATCCAAGAAGAGATACGTCTCACCCTATTCCTTTGCGCTGGTGTTTGTAGGCCTAGGCAACAAGAGCCAGGCACTTGCATGGCTGGAAAAGGCATACAAAGGACTTGACGGCGCGCTTCCGTTCATAAAGGTAAATCCAAGATTAGCTCCTCTTCACTGCGACAGCCGCTTCCAAAACTTGGTGCGACGCATGAACTTCCCCGTATTCGCAACGTAGAGGCGGCGTCTCGTTCCTGGATGGTCTTTCCGCTTGGCAATGAGTTGTGGGCAAGGCTGCGAAAAATGAAAGGGAGGATGAACCGCCAGGTCCATCCCCCCTGTAGCGACAGCAGCCAGGCGCGCTCTGCGAATCTACTGTTTGGCAGCGATCACCGGCACGGTCTGTATTTGGCCTGTTTGGGCGAGCTGTTCGTTTTCAGCCTTCGTGAGCGGCGCGAAGATCACCGACTTGCCGATGCCGGGCAAGTTTAGGGAGCGAACCGTGCGCTCGTTTCCTTGATTGGTGATAGTCAGGCTTGTACTCCCTCCCTTGCTATCGGCAGTGACTGGAAACTGCGTATGGATCGTCCTGCTGCCGCTCGCCGAAGCCACCATGGCTGGGGCCACCGTCGAATCCATCCAGATGAAATACTCTCCAGCGGGAAGAACGGCACGGCCCCAGCGAACTTCGTAGGGCAGGGTGAACTTGCCAGTGAAGCTGGGGTGAGCGTTTGCTGCAGCGGTGAACACGCAAGTAGCTATCAAAACGCCCAGGAGCAGCCTCAACGACATCGGGTGGTTGGTCGTATGCGGGGTTTTCATTATCCTTCTCCTTTTCACTGAGTCGGTGCGTCTCTCACGAGCGGGGGCATTCTTGACTTCTCAAGGCGTAGAAGCAATAGACGCAGGCATGACTACGACATTATTCCGGCTTAACAGCTAACTTGCGGAAAAGATAGAGTTTCCGCTTCTACAATAGGTACAGACATAGGCGGCCTCTTTATCCGAAGCGCGAAATACAACTCAAGAATGGGACAAGTACCAATTCGTACAGGGCGTCGTGATGATGGCCGCTGCCGATCTGCTGCCCAAGGACAAGAAACGTTCGCTCGCGAGGCTCGCAGTGCTTGAAGAGGAATCTATGGGCAGGCGAAGCTTACTTTCGGGAAAAGTTTGGGCGAGCTATTGGCGGTGTTTGTCGCTAGCGGGATTGCCAATCAATTTGTCGTATTCCGCAGACTCTGACGGCGAACAAATCATCTCCCGGACATCGAAATCAGGCCGCTGCAACTTCATAGGAAACTTGTCTAGGGCCACCCAGGATTTGGTATACATCTTCGGATCGTCAATCGTCACCGTCCACTCCAAGCGGTCATGGTCCACGCGATGGAAGCGCTCCTCCACGCGCAGATCGCCACTATGCGGACGACCAACAAGATCGAGCCAGGTTCTTTCATCCATCCCCGAGGTCTCGACGACCAGCGTGTAATCATCCACCCACTTGCCGACCGAATATCCGAACCACCTCGGTTCGGGATCTTTGGGGAGTTCGCGCCTATCGGTCCAGATTACGCGCCAGATCCTATCGAATTGGTACAGAATGATCACCGACACGGGTGTTTGAAGAATCTGAGTTGTCCTTAGTTGAAAAAGGTCTTCACGAGGGAATCCCTGAGGATCACAGTAGGCGACTGGATCGTTTGTCTCCCCAGGCAGAACACTTCTAAGTCCAATGGTGGGCTTCGTGCGCTTCAACGCTTCCAAGCCCAAAGGAGTGTAAGGTAATTGATGTTCCGGCCTGCCATCTTCCGGAATTGCTTTCGCGCCGTAAGGCCCGAGTCCATCAAGGAACCCGTTAGCCGGCTCCCAACTCCCAGAAATGTCATGCTGTGGAGCGGGGGCTGGCTTGTGACCTATTACGGGTGCGGTTATTGGCCGTCCCCAACCGTCGACAGGCGGAGCAGCGGGTTCTTCCTTCTGACCTGTCCCACCTCCTGATTGTGCCGACACAGCTTGAGAGCGCGTGAGAGGTGAGAATATCAGCAGTGCAAATCCAACTGTTGGGGCAACAAGGCGCTTTACCATAGCGGGAACCCTTTCGATTGTCTAAATCCCACCGTCGGATTCATCCTCGGAATAAAGGCACCCCCCTGACACCATCAGATTAGATTGGCGCGCGCCACCGCCACAGACTCTTTCCATGATGCGATAGTCCGAGAAGATGGTATGGCCGATCATGTGTTCATTTTCCGGTCGGTACGCGACGCTTCAACTCCTCAGACTAATTCTGGACGATATTGATGTGTATTGTAGCTTGCGTCTGCTCGCCCTTTAGCATCAGAAAACGATGGCCGGGCGGAAACATGGTAGCTCGGGGTCGCTACCACAGCAGTACTTGTTATCCTCCAATACACAGTCCTCCATTGCATGGAAACGAAATCGGAGGGAAGCGCGTGAAGCTTGAGACTCCCCACGCCTAAAGGCGGGGGATTCTTGGAGTTACTAAGCAGCATGGCTGCTCGTCTCCAACGATGTTTCCTGCTTCACGGGCGCACGCCTAGGCTCTCGCTTAGGTCTTACTGGGCCTCCACAGGCGGCTACCGAGCGTCCCTCGGCTAAGATTCTCAAACCCTCTACGAAAATGTTTACCATGGCATTTTCGTCCCGCTGATGTTCTGTTTTGC
>QHYS01000189.1 GCA_003223325.1 Acidobacteriota bacterium | reverse complement strand
CTGATGAACGTACACGTTTGATGCGGGATTCGCGCAGATACCCGCTCCCTGCTCGAGATAGAAGGTCACACCTGTTAGCTGCGTAAACGTACCGTCGATGACGACGTCACATGGCGCGTTGCCGCTGGGCAGAATCTCATAGATCCCCATGTTCATCGTGATGCTGCCGGAGATCAGGAGGCTCGGCGCATTTTTGCCGTTGCATTTGAAAGCACCCTGGGTGGGGTCGATCGGGACGCCGCTCTTAGGGTTCGACATGCATTGGGTGGTCGAGTACGAGGGGATGTTCGGCTCGGCGGCTACCTGGGGGTCCTGGAGCGCCGGAGTCGCCTCACACGCATGGGAGAGCGAGTTGAACGTCATAGTGGATCCGGAAAGCGCTCCCCCAAAGGCATTGGCGCATCCAGTGGTGTTGACCGGGTTCGCGCTCATGCCGACCTGACCCGCGCCAATCGACGAGCAGGGGTTGAAGTTGTCCTGTATCGGATCCCCACCCGGTGGAACGTTGTTGTCGTTGTATTGTCCATCGTTGGCGTATCCCGAGTCCCCTCCCTGCGGTGCGCCCAGGACGATGTATCCCGGGTTGCCGTTCGGGTCCGGGCCAGCGCAGATCGCGGCCTGGCCGTTGCTCTGAGGCGCCAAGTAGCGATCCGCATAGACGTTGCCCTGGATGATCTCCGGCGAGTTGCCGTCACCGATGACGGTGTTCGAGAACAGCGCGAAGGGGAAAGGTTGGTCGGCAGCGAAATGGTACGCGACTGACTGCGCGCCCGCCACCTCGCTGCTCACACCAAAAATGCCCGAGAAGAAACCTCCTGACTGCTGGTGCATGACAACTTCTACCCGTTGGTAGAAGTGCGGATCGACCGACAGGTCGGAGTTGTTGAAGGTGGCAACCGTCGCCGTCTGCGGCGGGGTATTGACGGTGAGTGAGAAGGGTGGGTTGTTCCCTGCGCTGACATTCGTGCCGGCGCATGGTGGGCTTGTCAAGCCCGCGCAGACTGTGACGCTGCACCGTAGAGCTGCCGCGTTGCAACCCGCGACCGAGAGGGCCGCAGACCAGCCTGGCGCCGTCGCCCATGGAAACGAATTGTGGATGACCTCCAGCGCCGTCTTCGTGGCCGTCACCTGCTTCAAAGACGTGACGTTGATTGGCAGCTGCTTCGCTCCTGCTAGCGCCGCTCCATCCGTAATGTTCTGGAGGTTACGGTGGTAGTGCGTCGAGACGCTGAGGTCGGTTGCGATCGCGGTGCACCCGAGGAGAACGACAGCGAAGATGGCCAGCAACGGCACCATCTGGCCCTCTTCTCCGCCCCGTCTGATCCGACCACGGCGTGGATTCATTCGATTCTCCGTTTTGAGGGCAACTCTCATGCTGGGCCCGTCATGGTGCACGGCTCGATCGCATACGTCACCGACGTACTTATCGTCCTCAGGCCAGGCGCGGTTTGAAAGAAGACGTTGATGAACGGGACGAAAATTGGTGCCGGGTAGCTGATCGTCACCTTGAAGTAATAGGTGTCAAATTGGCTCACCGGTTGCGTGGGACATCCAGTCACTGGGCCCGAGGACTGCGCGGACGTGACGGTTGTGCTGGTGGTCGTCGAGGAGGTGGACGAGCTGGAGCTTGTTGAGCTGGTGGTGGTCGATGTACTCGTAGTGCATGCGGGCTCGGCAGCAAGCGTGATGTCCTCTCCCGAATACAGCTGGCCGTGATTCACGACTGGTATCGTCACACTCCCTGTGTAGCCGCCACACCCGACCGGTCCCACCTGGGCGACAATGGTCTGGCTCGTCACCGAGTTATCGGCGGTCACGCACCACTGGTAGTTGGGCGAGGCCGGAGCAACGGTCAACGTGCCGTCCTTCGGAGTGCTATCGGTGAGAGTCGCGCTCAGACCAGGGGTAGCCCCGTTAAAGTTGATTAGCCCGTCAACCTCGGCCTGCTTACCCGAGTTACACGGGGAGCTCGCGCTGTTGGACAGCGTCTGTGGAGAGGACGCCAATCGAGCACCGGCTGGCCCGCCGACGAAGCTGGCAAGTCCGCCGGGCGGGACCACGGTGATGGTGACGCACGCATGACCCAGGGTGCAGGGACTGTTCTTGAAGGCGGTCTGATCCAAGTAGCCGGCTGAGTTCAGCACAGCTACGCAGATCGGATTCGCTCCGTTTGCAAAATCCGCCGCCTGGCACTGGTACGAGTTCTGACCCGGATACCACGCCGAACTCGATACATATGAATACACGGCACTCGTCGGTGCGGCCACACCGGCGCGCGCGCCCTCGCGGGCGGCGGTGTCGAGCGAGACCTGGTCGTACGCTATCGAACCGACCTGGGCTCCACCCAACAG
>QHYS01000188.1:1771-5068 GCA_003223325.1 Acidobacteriota bacterium | reverse complement strand
GCCAGAGATGCTCGGCCGCGTCAGCTCCAGCTTCATGTCGGTGTTCTCGCTCGCCCAGGTTTTGGGACTGCTTCTCTCCGGACATCTTGCTGTGTGGTTCGGCATACGCGCCGTATTCCTACTGTGCGCGGTGGCCTTGGCGGTGATCGCGACTGCTGGCTTGGTACAGACCAGACAGGCACCGGCCGTGGAAGCAGCCGCCAGGGCGGACTAGCGGCCGCTTTTTTTATTTCCAAGCGAGCGCGTTCATGGGGTACCCTTCCCCACGGTGTTCAACTGGAATCAGAGATCCAGAAGCAAATCTCTGCAAACCTCGTGTTTTAAAAGATTTCGTCCGAAAAGGCATAATCCTGTCTTAGGTCCCCTCCACCGGTGCTTCGATCCTAGGTCTCTGAAAACAAAGGCCGGGCGATTCTCACGAGCCCGCAAAGCGCCTCAACACACGTCTCCCAACTCCAGTATGAACCTCAGAGCAGGGCATATGGGACATGACTGGGGAAGGAAATATTGGTAACTGGATCAGGAGGTTAGGTGCGAATGAGGTTCCCGCACGGCTTGACACCGGACTGACGAGCTTTGCAAAAAAAGTCCCTCGTGACCCATTTGCCTGGCGAGGCGTCGTAAAGTCGGCGATTTTCTGGTGGCCGGTAAGCAGCCGTCCCGCACACCCCCTGGGCTGACAAGATCGCCTCAAACATAACCTGCACACAACAGGCCGCCACAAAATAATGTCTTGATGTTATGGAGTTTCGGGGTTACCATTCCGCCACTGCTCGGTACTCTCTCGCGGCCTCAATGGCTCTGCGTTTCCAAGGCACTGGATTGAGCAGAGAGTGCAGCTTGCAGCGTGCCTCGCAAAGAGTTGGGGGCAGTTCTTCTTCTTCGTGGGGACGACCGTCCCCTATCGCTTCGGCAGTCGTCGTCGGCGTAAAGAAAATGGTGTGCGGCTATTCCCGGTGGACGTATGCGTGCGCATTTGAGGGTTGCCAGCGATCGCATTGGGGAACCTTTTCATACCTTCAGTCAGCAAGCTTGGGACTTTTAGATCACAAGGGGAGTCTACCAGCGGATTCTGAAGTCAGAGGGGTTGGGGGTCTCCCGCGTCCAGGAGGATGATGTCATGCCAAGACTGAGGCCTGTCCTCTCTCTCTTTCTGTCTCTGCTTCTCACTTCTCTAGCTGTTTTCGCCCAGAGTTCAGCCCGGTCGGTGCTGACGGGCGACATTAGCGACCCGAGCGGCGCGGTGGTCAGCGGGGCTGAAGTCACCCTCACTGAGTTAAGCACGAACGTTGCCCATACAACAACGACCAACCAAGCCGGCCACTACGTTTTTCCCGCCGTGCAGCCTGGTCAATACAAGCTCACCGTCAAGAAAGCTGGATTCCGGCAGACCACCACCACCGTTATCATCAGCGTCGGGCAGAACGTAGCGCAGAACCTGAGCCTGGAACTCGGAGGCGTGAGCGAAACTGTCGAGGTGAAGGCAACCGGTGCCGAACTGCAGACGGTAGATGCCAGCGCCGGCAACGTAATGAGCCAGCAGACGCTCCAATCCTTGCCCAGTTTGAGCCGCGACGCTACGGCGCTTTTGCAGTTGCAGCCGATGGCGTCCCCCTCATACAACTCAGCGCCCGGTACCGGCGAGAGCAATACGACTTCAGGCGGCGTAGCCGGTGCTCTGAATGACCAGAACACCTTCAGCCTCGATGGCGGTGATGCCACCAGCAATACCGAAGGCGATGCGAACTACGTTTCGGGCCAGGGTGCACCGCGGGCGGTGATTCCAACTCCGGTCGAAAGCATTGAGGAGTTCCGTGTCACAACCAACAACTCCAACACTTTTGCTCGTTCTTCCGGAGCGCAGGTGCAGATGACCACCCGCCACGGTAGCAATAGTTGGCACGGCGCTGCGTATGAGTACAATCAGAACACTCTATACAACGCCAACCTCTGGCAGTTGAACCATGTCGGGAAGGACCGTCCCAGTTGGCACGACAACCGTTACGGCGGTCGAGTCGGGGGGCCGCTCATCAAGGATAAGGCCTTCTTCTTCCTGATGTATGAAGGCCGCAACTTCGCCAAAGGTGTTCCGTTCAACCGGCTGGTGCCGAGCGAGTTGATGAAGCAAGGTATCCTGCAATTCCACGATGCCACCAATTCCAGCGTGATAAACCAATTCAACTTTGCTACGGGTGCACCTACCGCGATGTGCGCGAGTGGTCCCTGTGACCCGCGCGGGGTGGGCATGAGTCCGGTCATTTCGCAGATCTGGAATACCTACGAACCTCGCGGAAACAATTTCAGCATGGGCGACGGTTTGAACACGGTCGGCTTCACCAGTACTGTGCCGCTGATTACGAAGGAATACGACGGCATCGCCCGGTTCGACTACAACCTGTCGCAGAACTGGACCGCAAACGCCGTAATTCGGTACGCGGTAAGCGATGCCAACGGGACCTCGCAGGTTGATATCGGCGGGCTGACAGGGGGAACGCTCGGAGTCCCGAGGTCAACCGATAACGAGCCCTTGCAGCCCCGCTACTATGTCTTCGGGCTAACCGGACGTGTCGGCAGCAACATTACCACTGATACTCACTTCGACTTCCTGCGGCACTTCTGGCAGTGGGCCCGCAGACCGCCATTCCCGCAAGTCTCCGGGTTGAACGCGGCGGTGCAGATCTATGCCGAGAGCAACACCAATGGACTTGTGCCCATGAACATCGACACGCAGAACGCGCGAAGCCGAGTATGGGATGGCAAGGACTACAACCTCAATGAGGAAATGAGCTGGCTCCGGGGAGCGCACCTGATCCAATTCGGCGGTGCATTCCGTCACCAGCACTTCTTCCACGTGCGTGACGACAAAGTTGTGGGTGGTCTAGCCGAACCCATCTACTTTGCGGAGTGGACCACCAAGAACATGGATATCAGCAAGCATCGTCCGTCAAGCCTCCGGTCCACTGACAACAGCAATTGGGACAAGCTTTACGCTGCGACGATGGGTATGATTGATCACTCCGCCCAGTTGCTGACTCGAGCGCCCGATTTATCGCCCAATACTCCCGGTACGCCCAACACGCAGAACACGTTGGTGGACGATTACGATCTACACATCGTGGATACCTGGCGCATGACGCCGACCCTCACCCTCGCCTACGGCTTGGATTGGGGCCTCCAGACACCTCCGTACGAGACCAGCGGCTTACAAACAATCATGGTCGATGCGTCAAAAGGAAACACAATCTTGCCCTATGACACATGGGCGAACAACATGGTATCGGCAGCTCTTGCCGGCCA
>QHYS01000188.1:0-1702 GCA_003223325.1 Acidobacteriota bacterium | reverse complement strand
TACCTTCCTCGGTGACGGGAAGTCCGTAATCCGAGCCGGATTTGGCCGTTACTTCGACCGTATCAACGGTGTGGGCGTTGTTATGACACCAGCACTGGGCGTGGGTTTCGGTAATGGGGTAACCTGCGCTGGGCCGACCCGGGCCAATGCCTGCGGGACTGGGAAGATTAACCCAGATGCCGGGTTCCGCATCGGCGTCGATGGTGGCAACGTGGCCATCCCGCCACTGCAGTCGATTACAGCCCCGGTAGTGCCATCGCCCCAGAGTGCTGGGATTTATCTGCTTCCTGGCGGCAATACCCCCACGCAGACCTATGACTTTAGAATCGATCCCAAGCGCAAGACGGGAGTCGAAGACACTTGGACCCTGAGCCTTCAGCGCCAATTGTCGAACAGTATGATCCTGGAAGTTGGCTACGTCGGTCGGCACGCTATTCACCTCTATAGTGGCAATGACGTGAACCAGATCCCCTATATGTTCACTGCGAGTGGACAGACGTTTGCTTCCGCCTACGACAACATTCAACGTGCTCTTCTCGCGGGAAACGCTGTGGCGCCGCAGCCATTCGTGGAGACAGTCTATGCGGGTGGCACGGCGGCCTATGTTTCGGACGCGGCGGATTACCTGACCAACGGACAGGCCACCGATGCCTTCGATATCCTAGGTTTGGTCACTCTGCCCATCGACGGACAATTCATCGGTGGTAGCGACATCACCACTTCGAAGGGCATGTCGAACTACAATGCTGGCTACATATCCTTGCGCAAGCAGATGACTCAGGGATTGATGTTCCAGGCCAACTACACGCTCTCCCATTCGATGGACGATTCCGGTCTCGCCCAGGAGTACGTGTTCTTTAATCCCACCGACGGCTTTAACATGAAGCGGGACTACACGACCTCGTACTTCGACCGACGGCATGTCTTCACAGGCTTCTTCGTGTATGACCTGCCGTTCGGTCAAGGCCATCAGTCTGGTGCTACCGGTTGGCTCAGCAAACTGCTCGGCGGTTGGGAGATCAGCAGTGCTATAACCGCCAGTAGCGGGCTGCCCCAAAAGGTTTACAACGGCAACTCTTGCCAGGAACTAGGGGACGGCTACGTGAGTCAGTGCGCTTCCTGGATTCCGACTGGCAGCGCGGCGCACACGAGCTTCAGCAGGCATACCATGCCTGATGGCAGCATCAACGTGTACGGGAGCAACTGGCCGGCCGTCGAGGCAGCTTTCCGCATGCCTCTCTTCGGAGATAGCCGGATGGGTGGAACTCCCATCGTCGGATTCCCCCGCTGGAACGTGGACGCGGCACTCAACAAAACCATCAAAATCACCGAGCGCGTCGGCATCGGGCTCAGCCTGCAAGCCGTCAACGTGTTCAACCACATGGAGTTTAGCGATCCGACGCCGGACATCAGTGACACCACGACGTTCGGCCAGACAAGTACTCAGTACAACTCGCCTCGATTCCTTAACATTGGTATTCGCATCGACTTCTAGCCGTTTCGGAAGTCTCCGGGGTTGGGCTTCGGCCCAGCCCCATTTTCTCTTAGGGCTATAATTCCTCACGCTGCCAGTCGTATTCGTCGACTCTCCTGCAGGGGAGAAGTGCCATGCTGATCCGGCGCGTTCTACCGCTTGTTTTAACGCTGCTCCTGTCCGGCTCGGCGGCGGCACAGCAAAAGACGGTCAGCCTGCAAGTTATGG
>QHYS01000187.1 GCA_003223325.1 Acidobacteriota bacterium | reverse complement strand
AATCGGATTTTCGGAAACCGGCGATCACACCCGAATCGCATTTCCTTGGTCAATATGTCCACGGTCGAATCAGACCTGACTGAAACGGTGCGTCACATTGGGGGGCGCGGCCACCCGCATTTGCGAATTTGTTTCCGCTTACTTCCACCGCTTATGACAGAACGACTACGTCCCTACTCACCCGGAGTGCCTTTATCTCACCTTGCTTGTATTCACGGATACGGGTGCCGGCCAGATACCGTTCGACCTCCGCTAAGCTGACGGCTATTCCCCCATCGTCGGAGACATAATCGGCCGCACATTGCATCTTGATTTTGTCAGATCGTTTTTTCGCCACGCCTCCCAATCCTCCCAAAGTTGGTGGTCGAGCGCCTTGACAGACGCAATATCGTGAGCGTCCTTGTCGGCAAACAACGATCCTAATTAGCAGAATCACGAACATCACACAACCTAGGATTGGCCGCATACTGCCCTCCCGACGCGATTGCGGGCTGCTCTCGCTGCGAATGCCCGTATCATACCTGATGGTCTGGAGGACTCGTTCCGTTACAAAACGATCGCGAAGTAACACTGCGTTACAAAACGATTTCCTTTTGCCACGTCAGTCAAGTCCCCTTCTCGGATTGTGCGTCGGAGCCCAATCGGTGTTAGGAATTCGATGGCGAGGCCTTCAGACTTTGCACTGTGTCATCTGGCAAGGCGCGGCGAGGATCGCTCGAGATCTGGAGTCCGCCTCGGCGGCAATCTCAACAGAAACGAAGGACCACTGCGCACCCGCATGGCCTCAGGTGGAAGCTGCGGCGGCCAGGATTTTTGGGCCCGGCCTCCTGCCCAAGTTATTGATGTCCACGCGTGTCGAATGATACGGTTGTCAGCGCAACGCACGGGACGCAGCTTGACGCTCGCGGAGGAACCAGTGAAGAGCTACCACATATTTTTGTCGGTCATCCTGGCTTTGAGCGTTGTTGTGGGAGCCTGGTCTCAGCCGTCACCCTCCAGGCCTCCACAGTTGCCCATGGTGCACATGTCCGGCCTTCTGAGGCTGGTCGAGACGATTCCGTTGCCGACCGAAGGCTACATGGACCATTTGGCGGCAGACGTTAAAGGTCAGCGTCTTTTCATTGCCGGGGAAGCAGCGAAGAGCCTTCTGGTGGTGGATCTCCGCTCCGGAAAAATGATTCATGAGACCACGGGGCTGCCGGCCATGCCCAAGAAACTGTTTTACGTCCCAGACACAAATGAGGTCTGGTTTACGCTGACCGATAGTAGCGTTGTGGCCGTCAGCGGGGCTGGGTACCAGGTCACCAAGACGGTTAAATTATCGGCGTATGGCAATGCCGATAAGGGCGCGGACAACGCCGCCTATGACCCCAGCACGAATCTGTTTTACGCGGCGGTCGAAGTCTTCACGAGTGGAGAACAGGTTGAGTCCGGCGGCGGCAGTGATCACGTCACAAGCGGCGCTTCCATCGAGGTAGTGGATATAAAGAGAGCCAAGCTGGTGGGCAGTATTGAATTGCCGGGCGGCGATCCGGCAGGTGTGGCCCTCGACTCAGCCGCAAGAAAATTGTACGTCACGATGGGAGACATTCTCGCGGGACAGAGCCATGTCGCCGTCGTTGACCTCGACAAACGCGCCGTGGTCACCCAATGGCCCATCGTCGGGGGTCCCGTACCTCATGCTGCCGGCGTGGACCCGATCCACCATCGGCTGTTCGTGGGCAGCCGGATGAAGGCGCACATCGGCGAAATTGGTGGCGGACACCAGTATGAGCCGGGGAAGCTTGTGGTTATGGATACGCAAAGCGGAAAAGTCGTGCAGGCGCTGGACAGTGTGGGTGGCGCGGATAACGTCGACTTTGACGCGGCCACAGGACGAATCTACTTCACGGGAACCACGGGAAGTGTCGCCGTATTTCAGGAGATGGATCCCGACCATTTCCAACTTCTGGGGAAAGTTCCAACCGGCGCGATAGCGAAAAGCGGCCTCTGGGTACCTGAAGGGAAGCGATTCTACGTGGCTGTCCCGAAACATTACATTCTTACTCCTCCCCGTAGCACGGCAAATATACAGGCCGACCTTCTGGAAGAATTGAACTCCACAAAAGGCGCTGTGAAGCCTATTCTTTCCAACCTCATCGTCGAAGACGCCCACCTAATGGTCTTCGACTACCTGCCGTAAATCGCACACTTCCGTGGGGATTTCCTTTGCCAAATATGGCGGCACCATGGGTGACCTCATGCGGGCACCCAAGAAGCTTTCTGGCCTCGACTCCCGCGTTCTTCAAGTTGCGACTGACAATCTTGGGCCCTTTCTCCAAATGCACAAAGCACGCTGCGAAATTACCGCAAGGCAGCAGGGCTGCAATTGAATCGGACGTGAAACGCCTTCCTTCAGGATCGGTGCGGCCTGAAGCGCTCAGGCTAATGGAACAAGCTTGCCTGCCTGTAAAGGGCTTGCGCAGCAAGAGTCGGGACGAGTTCGCAAGACCTGAAGCGCCGAAGCCGGATTTCATCTTCACCCTATGCGACAAGGCCGCGAAAGAAGTGCGCCCAATATGGCCGGGCCAGCCCATGACCGCGCATTGGGGCGTATAGAATTTTGGCCCGGCTTCTAGTGTGGGGCTCGCGGTATTAATTTCGAGCCAATAAAGTTCGAAGTAAACTTCCTACGACTTCGTATTTGGTTTCTTGCCCCGGCTGCGTTTGTTCTCCGCCCAGCGCTCCATTGCTTTTTTCCTGCCATCGAACTGGAGTTGCTTCTCAACGCTCTTCGCTTCCGTACGTTTGTGCATTGGGGCGACGGATCGTTCCGATTTGGACTGTCTCGGCATTCCTGTACGGGGGCCTTGGTGCAAAGGCGATCTAAAATGGAGCGGGTCTCTGAGGTTTTGTAATTCGCGGTAGTAATATAGCGGA